>NZ_JBRIMB010000018.1:0-83942 GCF_052977265.1 Shewanella sp. 0m-8
ATTAGGAAGCAAGCTGCCTAATGCGATACAACCCTTGGGGTAGCTGCGTCTAGCACCTTGATTTGATCAACAACGCCATCGTAACCAATACATATACCAGTATGATTATCACCATAATTTGACCACATAGTTGTACTTTCGGGATCTTCAGATAAAGAAAGTATTCCCATACTTTCTGATTTTGTATCCCAAAATTTACGAAACTGGTTAACTTTATCTTTCAAATGAGAATTAGGCTTGTCATTATCGAAAAGTAGCTCAAAACCTTTGTAATTAATTTTTTCATTGTGATTATCTTTGTACCACTTTTGATAATCTGAAAATGTTGATTTGAACAATTCCATTGATACATCCTCATCATTTATTTTAAATTGAGCATCAAATGGATCGTTTAATTGTTTTGGTTTAGGTATCCATAAACCTTTGTTCAACAAACTTAGGATGGTGTACTTTTCAAAATCCCGATACTTGAACAACTCAATTGGTATTTCCAAAATCTCACCTTATAGTGCTAACAGTATATTGGGCTGAATTCCGAATAAGAACAGTCAGCCAAATTAATTTTACACTAGAAAAGTAACCTATAATTTGTTTTTGTTCAAATGCTTATGAAATAATTCACTGTAATTTCACCGACGCTGCTGATGGTGAAAACCAGAATTTACTTATTTGTGACGTTGTTTGATTTAACTATTGGATGTAAATGTCCTTAAACAGTCACTTAGTAGCTGTTAACTCTAAATCGCATTCCTTCTTACACCAAAAGATAGGACTGGCATACCTTATAGACTACGTACAGACCTTTCACATTAACTTTTCTATAGCCAAACTATACGTGTGCTACTTACCACTTCTATCAGTAAAAATGATTTTGGGGCAAAAGTGAGGCAGCGTAGCTCTCGCTGACTCGAAGTTTGACATTTCTGAGTTGGGAATAATACCTAGCTCAGTCGTTTAATATGAGAAAAAGTATCTTGAAACTTCAAAATTGGTTAAGCCCGCATTGTCAACACGTGCATTTTTAAACTGGCAGAGACTTGATGTTTTGGATCTAGACTAAGTGCAAGTTCACAATCCGACACAATATTTTGCACTACACAATTTAGTTCACTGCTATTCCTACAGAACCGGAGTAATTCGTAGTTTGCCGACGCTCTATTATGGTATGGAAGAACTTGTTTATTATCGATATTTACAGCGTTCCCATTACAATTGACTGCGCCATGAAAGCAAGTTTTTTGGGCAACCAAATCCTCAGTCGCATGCCCAAGGTAGCAATACGCTATTGCCATGTTAGTTTGAACACTGTAGTCAGGCTTATAGTCATTAATAAGCAAACTAAAGTGTTCAACAGCTTTTTCTAGTAACTTATAGCTCTCTTTAGAGCCTTGGTTTTCAGCCGCTATCCCTAAGTCTTTGTAACAACACCCTAATAGGTAGTTTGCTTGAAAATAGACTTGCGGATGATCATTAATTTTACTTCCCAGCGAGGTGATTTTTTCGATACACCGTTGATATTGACCTGCCTGATAGAGGGCATATGAAAAGTCTATTATTGCTTCTTCTGAACTAATTGAACCAATTTGAACTGGCAACTTCAATTTATATTTTCTTAAACAATCATCAAACTCACGAAATTCAAGTCCAGTTAATACCTCCACAGGTTGGATTTTTAGTTGCGAGTATATTAGCCCAAGTTTAGCTTCATAAAAATAGAAGCCAAAACCGTTTTCATCGCCAGTCCATGTATAGGAGTATGTGTCGTTTTTTGAGTTTGATACTATAGGTAGCAATGTTGGAGTGTTAAATATTTCAATACGCCCCTTAAATTGTGAGAATACGTGCCTCTGTGTATACCTAAACTCACCATTGTTAGAGATTGATGAAATACAATATCCACCCACAGACTTTACTTTAGAATCAGCAATGACGATATTCATTGCTGATTCTAACTCATCTAAACCTGAAGAGTGTTTAATGTTCCTCGTTAAGAGTTGATACCCGCCAAAGTCTCCAATATAAGCAAAATTTGGCGTCGACACTTGTGCTTCTGATATTTTATAAATTATATTTTCAATGGCATCGCAAACTAAATAATCTGTATTTTTAGCGGAGCTACTTGTTGATAAAACATCCAATATTTGACTAATTGAAAAGGAACTAACTTTGATTTGATCGAATGCATCCTGCGCTTCCACACTACAACCTGCAAAAGCGATAGCAACTTTTTTATTATTAACTAGGAATAATTTCAAACCACCATTCTTCTGATAGTCAGAATAAGCTGGTAGCTTACGACTTGGTTCGTGATTAAGCCTAGTATCGCTAACAAGGCAGATATTTTCAGACATATCTTTTTTGGCAAATATCAAACTCATTCAAATCCAACCTATTTTCGAATATCGTTTAGGGCTTAATGCTTTTTATACGGCGCAAAGCCCCACTTTATAGATATATGATACGGTCTTTCTTTTGATACTTCAAAATGAAAATCAATAAGTTAGTGAGGAAGTCAATAGGTCAGATTTCGCTGTTTGGCATAGCTTTAAATTTTACTGAATTTGGATAAATTTTAGTAGGGAAAACGCACGACCAATAAATCGGACTGAGTGTTTGCTCTAAACGATTTTGGGGCATTTCCAAGCTAGCAATCAAACCTATACGGCCCAAATGAAGGCACCAATTACCCAGTGTAGATTCGGCTGAAGCCGTCGAAAACAGGGATGTTTTCGTTGAGTCTACACGGACGTACTTGAGGCGAGCTTCAGCAGTGTCTGCACATACGCCCGCTGCAGGCGATTGATAGCCATGAAGCTACAAGTTCAAACACTCTACTTGATAACACCAACCCAAAAATAAATGTAATCAATCTTCATTTGAAGGCTAACCAACTTTGGGGCATTTTCAAGTTAGAAACCGAACCATTAGTTCCTAATTTTGAACAGCAATTACCACGTGTAGATACGGCCGTGACCGTCCATGACATGGACGTCATGGCCGAGCCTCCAGGGAAGGACTTGCTGCGTGTCACGGTAGTGTCTGCACATACCCCGCTGGAGGCGATGGATAAAAACATGATAGACAGGCATTGTTAATGGCATCAATAGGATTAATCATGCCTGGCTTGTTGGTTTAGTTATGTTGGTTTATCGAAGAGGCATCTAATGAAGGAACATATTCACATGTTGTTTGTTGCCAATAAGGCCTAGGTTTGCCGAAGGGGTTTAACTTATGTGGTTTGTTTGGTATATTTTATACAATGAGTCCTGTGTGATGTAATTTTTAATAAAAAGGTAATATGATGGAAACAAATAGTACAGATTGGCGATATACAGTTATGCCGGCCGTGTTTACATGGCTAAAAGAGTCAGAATCCGGTGCCGTTGAAATAGACCTTGAAGCAACCCAAAAATACGCTGCAGATATTTTGAAAGTTCAAGGCAAGGGCGGAAGCAGAATGGGTGGGCTTGTCGGCTCTGGCACTCTGGGTGAGAATAGCTACCTAAGCTCTGAACAGCGTCTTTCTTTACTTAAAGCCCTTTCTGATGTTGCTAAACAATATAATGTTCCATTAATCAGCGGCGCTGCGGCCGAAACTAAAGAAGAGCTGGCTAAAATCGTTGCAGAACTCGCGACGGTTGGAGTGGATACTGTAATGGTGATGCCACCCAAAACTAAGGAAGCGCCTTCTGATGAAGAAATGTATGCTTACTATGAGCTTTCTGCAATAGCTGCAAAAGAGGCGGACATAACAATTATGCCTTACAACAACCCAGATGCAGCCGGATATCATGCGCTTTCAACAGATATTCTTAGAAAACTTGCAGCTCTACCTGAAGTAACGGCTCTTAAAATATCAACTACAGATGTTTCAACTATCGAAACGCTGATGTTAGAGAACAAAGATTTAAAAATCTTGGCAGGTGTTGACACTGTAACTGTACATGCAGGACTTGCTGGCGCATGCGGTGGTATTACCGGTGTAGGGTGTATATTCCCAAAAGCGAGTGTCTCTATGCAAGAGTACGTTAATAATGGCGAATGGGCTGAGGCAAACAAAATTTCTCAGGCTATGAATTCTATCTCATACCTTGATGCTCAACCATTGCTTATGGAATACCTTAAGTTTGCTTTTGGTATTCACCATAATGACGCTGATGGCGGTCTTCTTACCCTTGGTAAGAAGCTAACTCAAGAGCAAATTGATGATGTCCGCGCAAGATATCTTCTAGCGAAAGAAAGACTTGAAGTTCTGGGTTTAGCTGACTAATCCTTTCAAATCTTCAAAAAGAGAAAGCTCCGTTTTTACGGGGCTTTTTTTTCCGCCTTCAGAATTAAAAAGCGTGCTTAATTTGGAGGGATTATCAAGATATTCCTTTTTTAAATCTTGTAGCCTACAGGCAAGTCATAATCGGTTATGCCTATTGCACCAATATCATGGTCTATTGCTTTCTTAAATAATGTAACAACGTAATTATCCCTGTCAGTCCCATTTTCGCCACTCAGGACCCTTAGGGTAAATTTGCATTGTTAACTCCATTTAAAATTAAAACTTTTAGACTGAAAACATTTAGGTGCCTAAGAAATTAGGGTCTTACCAGACCATCCAGACCATCCAGACCATCCAGACCATCCAGACCATCCAGACCATCCAGACCATCCAGACCATCCAGACCATCCATGTTTCTCGTTCGTAGCATAAAGCTTTGCTTTACTCGCTGGCTTCAGTAATGTTTGCGCATGCGCCCGCAGCAGGCGATTGATAACCATGAAGCAATAATCCAGAACACACTTCCCCGTAGCGAATACAAAAAATGCAATCAGCCTTCATTCGAAGGTAAGCATATTTTTTAAGCTTAAATTAATAAAAGGCTATTAATTCTTATTTAGATCCGCTAAAAATATTATTACCGTTCATCAGTTTTTGAGTGCAATGCAACAGGCCTGCAGTTATAAACCACATATGAGGGTAGGTGATCAGTCATATCCTGCCTATGAGCTAAAGAACTTACTTTGCTATCTTAAACAGCATTATTCGCCAGCATCTGTCGCTCAGCTATATGCAGATATTGGCATCGGTGAGGCTGAACTTATGCTGAGTGAGTTTGTGTATGTGTGGCAGGTTGATTATGCAATGAGCTATATCCGCCGCTTGAGCCAAGATCCTGAGGTTGCAGCAAAAGCTGCAACGGCATATCGAGTGATAGATCTGGCTGTATTACTGCCTTATTTAGCTGAATTTAACACTTTGGGACAATGCTTACAGTTCGCTGTCTCTCACCCTGAACTTGTAGGCAGCTTTTCTGACACCTTGCTGAGAAATTATGACGGTAAGCTGCATGTTAGATGGTTAAATACCAATAAAGTCGATACAGAGCGTTATAGCAGTCAGTTCCAGCATAGTCTCTGCTCTTTGTTGGCATTTGCTAAGGAGTTGACAGGGAACAATATCCGGCTCTGTCAGGTGAATTTTGCTGAGGCTGAACGTGGGGCTGAGTTTCTCATTAACCAGTCTGGTGCTGACGTTCATTTCAACTGTGAATTTTTTGAGTGGTCGATTGAGCACCGATATCTTAATTTGCCGATAATCTTTAAGTTTGAGCAGCCTGTTAATCGGCTATGCATTGATAATTCGGGATCTTATGTTTCTGATGTTTTGAGTGTTTTACGATTACACGCACCAGAGCTACCGAGCATGGAGGCGATGGCTGAAACACAAAATATGAGTGCTAGAACCTTTAGGCGTAAGTTGGCCAATGCTAATACCAGTTATCAAAAGTTGGTGGATCAAGTTCGCTGCCAAATGGCGATAGACTTGATTTTAACCAGTGATTATTCGATTGAAGCGATCTCGGAACTGATGGGCTTTAGCGATGTGAGCCATTTCAGACAGAGTTTTAAGCACTGGATTGGTCATCCTCCTGGTCACTTTCATCGGTTAAATCGCCCACTTACAGAGAGTGTTACTCGTAACTAGGCGACGGTTCTGCCGCCTATATCGCGAATTAATTTCAGTGCTGACAGTTACCTACCTCAGGTGCCATCTCATCAATCCATTGCTCAATGAGCGCTACTGCATCAGTATGAGCGATACTGCGGCCAATGGGCGGCATCCTGTCCTTGGCTGAATTTAACTCCTGTCGATACACCAAAATCGAATGGTCTCCGTCTCTAGGAATAATATCGTAAGACAGTCCTCTTGCACCGCCATCCCAACCAGGAGGTTGTTTACAAATCCCGTATTCAAAGCTGGTATGGTCAACATAGAAGCCCAGTCTTAATCCTGAAATACTGGCAAACCCTTGCGGGTTATGACAATGGGCGCAATTAATGTCGAGATAGCCTTTTGCTCTGCTTGTGAGTGGTGCTGACTCATCAAAAATATCATAAGCCTTACCGACATTGCCAAGAGCGGGTAAACCCGTTAGCCTGCCAGTTTGTTGCCAAAGGTGGAGCTGGTTTATCTGAGAACCTTGATAACGGACTTCGCGATTAAGCAGGTGCGCTTTTAAGCCGATCGGCTCAATACGACTGCTATCGCTACTGGTTTGGTGGCATAACTTACATTCAGCTCGACTGGGAACGTGATAATCAAAACTTTGGCTCGTGCCTTTATGGTTTAGTGTATGTGAAATGTCTTTTCCGGCGACCTGCAGTGTTGCTTCTCCGTCTTGCCAGATATAGGGCAGCGTCGTCCAGCCAGTGTCTCTGTGGATCAAAAGCCGTGTTTCAATCAATACTTCGTTATTTGCACCGGTAACTTGCGTATCAAATGGCAAAGAGAAGGTTTTCACCAGCACCGTTCCAACTGGCATATCGAAGGTTCCGGTAGGGTCAAAAGCGATGACTTTATCTTCAGGCACAAAAATAAAGCGGTGTTTGCTGGCATAGTTAGAGAAAAGTTGAGTCGATAGTTGGTAGTTTATCCCCGGAGCCACAGGGGAGCTTGTAGGGATACTGGGGTCGATAAATAAGCCATATTGAGCCAAAGAGTCACACTCTTCATTCATCAATGCGTCCCAATTGACCTCAGTTGTATTGGTTTCGCAGGCAGAGCTTGGAGCCGAGTCTGGTGTGGGATCTGGAGTGGGTTCAGGAGTGACGCTAGGAGTATCTGGTTGTATAGCCACTTCAGCCGGCTCATCAGAGCCACCGCAGCTCATTAAAGGCATGAGTAGGGTAAGTAAAATGAGTTTACGCATACATCACCTAGGGTTATTTTGGTGTTAGAAAAAAGGCCGGGAGTTCCCGGCCTTTATATTAATGAGTGCTGCGCTGACTTATGTAAGCTAAATCATTAGCAGCGCTCTCATACCATTACTCTTGCAGTCAGTCAGTTAGTTAGAGCAGCTTGCTTGTGGTAAGCGCTTAATCCACTCGTTGATGAGGGCGACACCTTCAGCGTGGGATAAGCTACGTCCAATCTCAGGCATTCTGTCACCAGGGTTATTGGTTTCCATTCTAAAGTGAAGAATTGACTCCTCAGGTTTACCTGGAACGATATCAAAACCGAGTGAACCACCGCCATAAGCAACAGGTGACTTACAGGTACCGTGGGATAGACCCGCATCATCAGCATAGGCTCTCCAATACTCGAGCTTGAGGCCTGTATTCGATGCATTACCCTCAGGGCGGTGACAATGGGCACAGTTTATATCTAAGTAGCCCTTAGCTGCATCCATGAGATCGCTATCTGATAGCTGAGCAACACTGGCTTCATCACCATCGTTATAAGCGGGCACTGTATCAATGGTCGCAATATCTGGTACACCTTGCAAAATACCTGCTGCTTGCCACTTTAATAGCTGGTTCATGCTGCCGTCACTGTAGGCGTAATCTTTATTCAGATGACGTGCTTTAGGACCAATAGGCACAAATTTAGCGGGGCTGTCAGCATCAGGTTTAAACTGATGACACTGCTTACACTGGTTCATGCTCGGTACAACATAGTCAAACTCCATGTCTGCACCGTTATGCATAACGCTCTTGCCTTGGATTGCACCAGCTTTTGCTAATACGGCATCAGATTTTTGGGCATTCCACACATAAGGTAGTGCAGTCCAACCTGTTGCACGGTTGATTAGTAGACGTGTTTCAACTAAATCTTCGTTAGTAATACCGCGTTTGCTGGTATCTGCAGGTAGCGCGAATGATTTCACTATGACAGTACCCACAGGGAAGTCCATTGATTCTGTTGCCGAGTAGTTGGCTTTCATTCCTTCAGGCACAAATACATAGCGGTACTTACTCGAATAATCGGTAAATAGCTGGGTATTCATATCGTAAGGAATACCGCCAGAGTTTGGCGCGTCGGTTGGGTTGCTCATATCAGAGAACAGATTGTAGTCAGATAGGTTCGGGCAGTTAGCCTTGAGTAGGGCATCCCAAGATGCGTTTGCCCCTTCAGCCTTACAAAGACTTAAGTCACCATCACCCTCTAAGCCACCTTCGTTTTCGCCGATGCTGCCACCGCCGCCAATGAGGTTACCGCCATCACAGCCTTCGGTTTCATCATCGACACCGCAACCAAAGATATGGTCACCAAAGGTAACGGTATGAACAGGCAAGCTGACTTGTTGACACTTCATGATGTCGGCTTGAGTTTTCTCATACAGGAATTCAGGGCGGGCCACATCTGTGTTGTCATTTGCATATAAACGACCAAAAGAGACGTCGCCATTGTCGCTGGCACACACGTTATCACTCCCGTCGGCGGCGAATGGCAGTTCTTGTAGACCTAAATAAGCGGCGGTACCGTTGTTTGACAGTAACTCACCGAGTCCATCGTAAAGAACGCCCGGGAACTGACCGTGAGTAAACAGATAGCCTTTAATAATATCGTCAATCAGATAGCCGTTTGGCTTTTTGCCGTAACCTTCAATAACATTATCGTGAAGGTAGATATTGCGTGGCGTAGGTCGCCAGCCATCTTCGATCGGCTGACCTGGTTGACCGTAGTTAGCAACAAAGGTCGAGATATCGGGCTCTGCGATGAAGAAACTTGAGATGGTTACACCCATGGTATCGTGGTTAGTGATCTCATTGTTGAAGATCTCGACATCATCGGTAGACAGAATAATCATCCCAGTTCCCGGTGGAACGATATGTACACCTGCTGGGTTGGCTGAGGCGTTAGCAAAGTTCTTTGTATTGTTATCATAAACTTTGTTATTAAAAATTCGCACACTTGAGCCGTACCTGTGGTTACCAATGGGTAAGTCAAATACTAAAATACCACCGGTATTACCCATGGCTTCGTTATCATATACGTCGGCATACTTTGAATTTTCAATCTCAATACCAGCCACGTTTTCTTTGGCGATATTGCGACGTACAACGATATATTGTGACTGACCGACATAAATACCAGCGTCTGCACTACCACGGACATAGGTATCTTCAATAAGGATATTTTCACACTCTACCGGGTAGAGACCGTATGCCCCGTTGCCTTCATCTAGCTCACCTTCCCATACTGTCGCGAGGCGGCGTAAGATAATCCCATTAGTATTTTTGAGCTTAATACCATTGTTTTTGGCTTCGTTAACCGATAGATCCTGAATGATAATGTTGACCGCATTCTGAACAAAAATACCATCACCTGAGTTAGCGTTTGAGAAGTCTAGAACGGTCTCTTCCATGCCGTAACCCATAATGGTCACGTTCTTTGCATAGCTGCCGTCACCATCAACATCGCCATCAAATAGCAAGGTTGATTCGATCTCAAAGTTGCCCTTAGGCAGAACGATGACATCGCCACTTTGGGCATTAATCAGCGCTTCCTGAATACGGATAGTTAGGTTTTCACCCTCTTCTATCATGATGGCGCCATCGGGGAAGGCGGGACTCGGTTCTGGTGCAGGTGTTACGACTTCTGTCGTTTCGTCTACTACCTCATTTTCGTCATCTGATGAACAAGCCCCTAAGCTTATTGCAATAGCGCTGGCTATCAAAGTCGGCATGAGCCATGAAGGTTTCTTGTTGAGCATAGCGTCTCCAAAATTATTGTTATTATGCGACTACTAGATTGCACTGACGTACAATATAAGCAATGTGAAATGTGGACAACAATTTCGCAACATGGTGTTATCAATTGGTTTTTGGGCATGGCTTAAACAAGGCCGGTGGTTTTAACTACTGAAAAATATTGTGAAGACGGTCACATTTAAACGCGCGTGTTAAAACAGCATGATTGAATGTATCGATTGATATTTTACCGAACCCTTACTGGTTTATTGGCCTCTTTCACTCAATTCATTTAGTGGCAGCTGAGCAATATGCAGCGTAGATAAAGGCCGGGAGACAGGCAAATACTGACAACATAACCAAAAAATCCCTGACATGGATCATGGCAGGGATTTTATTTAAAGCGTCAATACACTTACAGCGGATCTTAGATATCGATACCAAAACCGACGATAAACTGATAATCGTCTTGCTTAGGGATAAAGCCATTTGAGTCTGGCTGCGGATTATTGATGCGATCCCAAACAAATGACAAATCTAAGTCGAATATGCTCGTTAGCTCAATCGCTAATGTTGCAATTGCATGGTGGGTGTAGCCACCTGATTTTTCGTTGCCGTACTGAATGCGGTACAAGGTATTGAAATCGATATCACTGGTGATTTCGGTGTCATACACAGTTTCAACCACCATGGCGGCACTGCCGTCGTCAATTTTTTCGCCTGCTGCTACTTCATCAAAGCGAGTGTAAGTATATGCAGGACCGCCACTGATACTCCATTCTGTTTTAGAGTTGTCTATGATGTTGTAACCCAAACCCGAACCGACTGTGATTCGATAAGCGATGTTTGAGAAAGGGTCTTTATAGACTTCGGCAAACACAGGTCTTAAGTAGAACTGCTTTGAGATAAACCAGTCAAAGTTAGTGTTGATACGGTGGTTATTAATGCGGTTTTCACCATCAGTTTTAGAGTAGTTACCGATGTAATCTAGGTTAAATCGAGACTCGGTTGTACGGCGCATCGTTTTTGCTAGTGCGCTGTAATCGATTTGATCTGTATTTCCACTTCTAAAGTTGGCACCTAAGCTGATTTTACTCGACCAGTAATTGGCCTCAGATTGATCGCCAGCAATAATCGTCATGATCTGTGAGTTATCAAACTCCTCACCATTGATATAAGACTTACCGTTCTCTACTAATAAGTGACCCGTTTTAGTCGTAAGATCGGTAAAACCTATGCTGACGAGATTGCTACTTTGTAGCACTTTAACGTCTTCCCAGTCGATATAAACGGTATCGAGTTCATCACTTTCAAACTCTAGCTTATCGTCATAAAGGTTTTTAATTTCACCTTTAAGTAGTTCAAGAGACGTGAGCTGTAGCCAATCATATTGACTATCCACTGGTGGGTAGAGCAGCTCTGGTGTCATCGACTGCTCTTGAGCGACGGCTTGTGCTTTTAGTGTGGTATCTTCTGCAGACAAGGCAGAACTGGAGTAAACGGCGGCGAGACAACTCGCCGCTATAAGTGTATAGCGCATTTGGTATTCCATTAAAATCGTCCTGAGTTACAACTGTCCTATGGCTGACTTTATTATGTTGAGATCAGCTTTTATTAAGATACGAATTCGCGAGTCAGGTTAAATATTAAACAATTGGTGCAATGATTTAATGCAGATTATAAGGCCTGCTCAAACCATGGCAACATAAAATCGGCAATTGTTGGCTGCGCTTTTTGGTTAGGATGAATACCATCTCTTTGCATTAATGAGGAGTCGGTGACTATCTGCTCCATGAAAAATGGCATCAAGGTCAGCTCATGTTCTGTTGCGAGCTCTGTAAAAACGGTACGTATTTGTGACGCATACCTTGGCCCATAATTTGGGGGCACCATGATCTCGCTAAGCAAAATAGTGATTTGCTGCGCTTTTGCAAGCTCAATGATTTTTGTAAGATTTGTTTTCAACTGTTTTGGTGGAAAACCACGTAGTCCGTCGTTACCGCCAAGTTCAATTAATAAGACTTCAGGCTGAGCAGACTCAAGCAGAGCGGGCAGTCTACGTAGACCGCCTGCGGACGTTTCGCCGCTAACCGAGCCATTTACAATGGTGTGCTCTGGCATTTTTTCACGTAATAATTGTACCCAGCCTTCATTTTCAGGCATACCATAACTTGCACTTAGGCTATCACCTAGGATTAATATAGGGGCAGCACTCAGTGGAAAGCTGCTGAAAATCAATAATAAGACCAAACCGCCGAGCCGGCTTTTTAAGTCGAAGAAGGATTCTATGTCTGAAAATAGCGCCATAACCGTAAGTCACCTAGTTAAATCAGTTGTTACTCAAGAGGGAGAACTGACTATCCTCAACGGCATTAATATGGATGTCAAGCAGGGAGAGAGTGTAGCGATCCTTGGACCATCGGGTTCGGGTAAATCAACCTTGTTAGGACTACTCGCCGCATTAGACTCAACAACCAGTGGTTCGATACACCTCGATGGTGTGGCTTTAGAAAAACTAAATGAAGAGTCTAAAGCTGCACTACGTAAGCAAAAGGTCAGTTTCATTTTTCAATCTTTTATGTTGGTCGACACCTTAAATGCACTTGAAAATGTGATGTTGCCGGCTGAACTTGCCGGTGTGACGAAGGCTAAGGAGAAAGCCGAATCGATGCTTGAACGAGTGGGACTAAGCCATCGTTTAACTCATTTTCCGAATCAGTTATCTGGTGGTGAACAACAAAGAGTGGCGATTGCCAGGGCGTTTATCTGTGAGCCTAAGGTGTTGTTTGCCGATGAACCAACAGGGAATTTAGATTCGGCTAATAGCGATAAGATTGCTGATATGCTGTTTGAACTGAACCGTGAAAGTGACACGACCTTGGTTCTGGTGACTCATGACATGCAGCTTGCGAGTCGTTGTGAACGTCAGTTAATTATGGACTCAGGCCATTTGAGTGAAAAAGGTGTGCAACAACCGACCAAGCAAGATGTTAGTCATACCGAGGCGGGTACGGATGACGCCGAAGAGGCAAGCGCATGGAGTTAAGTTTAGCTTGGCGATTATTTAAAAGAGAGCTGTCCCAGGGGCAATTGTTGCTGATTATTCTGGCCATTACCTTGGCCGTATTGTCGGTAACAGGGCTTGCGAGCGTGAGTGAGCGCTTGCAGTTAGCCATTAACGGTCAAGCCTCAAAGTTTATTGCCGCTGATCGTATTATTGACTCTCCGGATCAAATTGATCCGACAATATTAACCTTGGCTGACGAGCTAGGTTTAGCTCGCGTAGCAAGTATGCAGTTCAACTCGATGGTGTACGCTGGCGATGCGTTTCAGTTAGTTACCGTCAGAGCGGTCGAGCAGGGATATCCATTAAAAGGGGATATCGAACTGAGCAGTGGCGCAGCTAATGGCTTACCTCTACCAAACACTATCTGGTTTGAAACCCGCTTAGGCGGCTTATTAAGTTATCCAGAGCAGATAGAACTTGGCAATGCGAACTTCACTTTATCCAATGAAATTATTCGCCTGCCTGATGCTGGCTTTAATCCGTTCGCATCATCCCCTGTGGTGTTGATGCGTATTGAGGATGTGGCTAAAACGAAGGTCATTCAACCGGGTAGTCGAGTGACTTATCGTTACCAATTTACGGGTGACTCAGGGCAATTAGCGGCATTTGAACAACAGGTAAAACCGCTGCTAAATACGAGCCAACGTTGGGTTGATGTGCAGTCTGGAGATTCTCCTATTGCCGAGGCGGTAAAGCGTGCTGAGCGTTTTTTACTGCTAGCCAGTTTGTTAGGAATTGCGCTTGCCTGCGCAGCCATAGGTATTGCAGCGCAGCGTTATTGCCAGCGCCATTATGATGTGGTGGCCATGCTAAAGACATTTGGCGCCTCAGCAAAACAAATTCGTGTTCTTTTTGGTACTCATCTATTGCTGGTTACCGCCGTCGGTGTGCTACTTGGTTTACTCGGTGGTTTTGTCTTAGATAGAGGCATTACCGCATTTTTACCGGCAGAAATTGCTGCTTATACGCCACCAATCGGCAGGCCAATTATGTTGGGGATAGGCACGGGCTTTATTAGTGCTTTTATGTTCTCGGCATATCCACTGATGCGTTTATTGGCCATTCCCCCTTTAAGAGTGCTTCAACGTCAGCTTGAAGGGTTACAGCTAGGCATGTGGTTGCATCTTTTGTTAAGTCTTAGCGCCATGGCACTGCTTGGATATTTATATTCGCAAAGTTTAGCGCTGACATTAACCGTTGTTGCTGCGGTATTGTTACTGGGGATCTTACTGAGCGTGCTGGGTTTTTTCATGATCCGCTTGGGCCACAGCGTGGGCATGAAAACGACTAACCCACTGCAATTGGCATTAGCGGGTCTTAGACGCCGTGCTAAACAAAACGCGGTGCAGCTTGTCGGCTTTAGTAGTGCGCTAGTATTACTACTGACGATTTTGGCCCTTAGGCAAGATTTATTGCAAGAGTGGCAAAAGCAGCTTCCTGAGTACTCACCTAACTATTTCTTGGTTAATATCGCACCGGAAGAGACACAAACCATTAGCGACTTCTTGGCGCCACACCTTAAGTCTGCACCGGTTATTTATCCAGTGATCCGTGGTCGGTTAACGGCGATTAATGGACAAGAGTTGATCTCCAGAGCACAAGAGCAAGATGGCGTAGAGGGTAGAGTCGGAATATCCAGAGAGTTGAACTTAACCTATAGAGAGAGTATGCCGCCCAATAATGAAATTTTAGACGGGCAGTTTAACCAAGATAAGTTCGATGTTTCAGTTGAGTCCGGGGTTGCCGAGCGTTTAGGCTTATCAATGGGGGATAGCTTAACTTACACCATAGATAACCAAGATCTTACGGTAAATGTTGCTAGCATTCGCGCCGTTCATTGGGAAACGCTGCAGCCTAATTTCTTTATGATTTTTACTAAAGAAGCGCTAGCCCCATTTGCGTATACCTCGATGTCGAGTTTTCATTTAGAGGATTCTCAGCGTGGGCTAATTCTGGATTTGATTAAGCAATTTCCGACGGTATCAATTATTGATGTGGGGGCCATGGTAAGCCAGCTAAGGCAGATTATCGACCAGGTTTCCTTATCACTCACTCTTGTATTGATATTGGTGTTACTTGCTAGTGCCTTGGTGATGATAGCTCAGACTGAAGCAGGTATGGCAACCAGACAAAGAGAGTTGGCTGTATTACGTACTTTTGGTGCATCAGGCTGGTTATTGCGCGCAGCAACGGGGCTTGAGTTTGCGCTGCTTGGCACCATAGCGGGGGTACTGGCGGTGATCGTTGCCGAGTTCACCTTATATTTATTAAAGACACAGGTGTTTGAACTTAACGTGTATATGCACTGGCCATGGTGGGGAATTGCGCCTTTATGTGGCGGCTTAGTGGTTGCGCTATTGGGTATTTGGCGTTGTAGACAATTGCTCAATAAGTCATGTGGTGAGTTACTTAAAGGGCATTAATGGCGGTCCATTGAAAAAGAGAACAGTTTCGAGATTCTCAATTCGAGCTTCTTAATTCGATAATAAAAACCCAAAAGAAAAGGGGTAGCTTAGCTATCCCTTTTCTTTTTTGCTTTTTAACTTTTTATTGTTGTCGATTTTGATGGGGTATTATTGAGATCTAAGTAACGTTACTTAAGCAGCACCTGCTTGAGTGCGAGTTCCAGTTCTGGATATTCGAACTGGAAACCAGAGGCTAATGTGCGCTTAGGCGTAACGTATTGCCCCTCAATTAATAGGCAAGACATCTCACCGAGAGCGAATCTCAGTGCAAAGGCCGGCACAGGAATAAAGGCGGGTCGTTGTAATACGCTAGCAAGAGTTCGGGTAAAGTATTTGTTGCTCACAGGGTTAGGGGAGCTGCCGTTGTATACGCCTTTACAATCAGGGCTGTTGAGTAAGTGAAGGAACAGTTGAATAAGATCCGATTGATGGATCCAGCTCATACCTTGCTCCCCATCGGCAATGGGGCCACCAAGTCCTAATTTAAATGCGGGTAACATCTTAGCGAGTGCTCCGCCCGCACTGCCAAGAACCAGCCCAATACGGACAATGCATACTCGAGTTTGCTCACTATCTGCCGTCAATGCGCCTTCTTCCCAGCGCTGACAAACCTGGTGGGTAAATTCGGCTAAATTGGTACTGCTGGTTTGATAGTTTTCATCGACCGCGTGTTGACCTTGATTACCGTAATAACCCACAGCAGAAGCACTTATAAAAGTGTGTGGAGGCGTGGTACTTTTCGCAATCAATGAAGTTAGCTGCTCGGTGAGGGTCCATCTACTGTTGCAGATCGCGAGTTTTTGTAAGCCGCTCCAGCGCTTGGCTGCGATGGGCTCGCCTGCGAGGTTAATTACAGCATCAAATTGATCTAAGTTATTTAGCTCATCGAGCGAAATGATGTAATGATGTTTAGCGCCGAGCTTAATGGCTGAGCGCTGGGGATCACGACTAAGGATGGTTAATTGGTGTTGCGGATCGATGGCATTAACCAGTTGCGTACCGATAAACCCGCTGGCGCCAGTCATTAATATATTCATAGGCTTAAATAGATATTCTCAATTTAGGGGCTAATCATGATGATTAAGGCCATGACATTTAGTACGCCAGAGAGTGAGTGTTAGATCTATTGCTTTTGATAGCATAGCTCTAGTGACACTGAATCTGCGAAGCGTAAAGCATGTGGTTTATCAATTTCTACTTTAGCAAAGTCGACCCATGGGTGTTCACTGGCAATATCTAAGACTTGGCTAGTAAGGTTTTCCAATAAAGAAAAGCGGTTGTTTTCAACTAAAGCAATGATCTTTTTCGTAATCGTGCGATAATTCAAAGCATCATCCATATTATCGCTGTTTCTCGCTCTATCAGCACAGTAGTGAATAACTACGTTAATGGTGACATCTTGCTTATTTTGTATTTCGTCTTCCTTAATGCCAATAAAGGTACGTAATCTTAGGTTCTTAATACGGATCACGGCGATTTCTGGTTTCATAGATAACGATGTCCCTGTTGTAGTGTTATAAGAAGCAGTTTATATAACCCTATCAATATTATAGTGAATCAAGAAGGATTTTATTGTAATGACTCGATTTGAGAATCAAGGCGTGGCATTTAAGGGCTTTGCTATTTCAGCGTTTATCGTTGTTATTTTAGCAGGCATTAAAGCTGCTAGCCCGATTGTAGTGCCTTTTGTGCTATCAGTGTTTATCGCAGTGATTTGTAATCCAATGATCAGTTGGATGACACGTCACCGAACACCACGTGGCTTAGCTGTGCTGCTGCTGATGGTGTTTATTGTGTTGATGGGGCTATGGCTTGCATCGGTGGTGGGCACCTCGATTAACGAGTTTTCGAAACAACTCCCTTTTTACCGCGATCAGCTGATAGGGCATTTTTCTTGGGTAGTCGAGAAGCTCGCGTCGTTTAATATCCACATCTCCAAAGAGCAGATATTGGCATATTTCGATCCTGGGGTCGCATTGTCGATGACGACAAATATGTTGTCTGGTGTGGGCAGTGTGATGGCTAACTTATTCCTGATTATTTTGACAGTTGTATTCATGTTATTTGAATCGAATGGTTTTTCGACCAAAATGCATTTGGCGCTGGACGATCCAGATATGCGCTTAAAGCAGGTAGACCGATTCTTACATTCAGTGAATCAATATATGGTGATTAAGACGCTAGTCAGTTTAGCGACCGGCCTTATTATTGGTGTTGGTCTTTACTTTATTGGCGTCGACTATGCTTTGCTATGGGGCGTGATAGCGTTTCTGTTTAACTACATTCCTAATATCGGTTCAATCATAGCCGCTATTCCTTCTGTACTATTGGCATTTATCCAATTAGGCCCTGGAGCGGCTGGTGGCGTGGCGTTATTGTATCTTGGTACAAATACGGTTATGGGCAATGCCGTTGAGCCTAGATATATGGGCAAGGGCTTAGGTTTATCGACCTTAGTGGTATTTTTATCATTGATCTTCTGGGGCTGGTTATTAGGCTCTGTAGGCATGTTATTGTCTGTGCCATTGACTATGATTGTAAAAATAGCTTTA
Source organism: Shewanella sp. 0m-8 (assembly GCF_052977265.1). Lineage (NCBI taxonomy): Bacteria > Pseudomonadati > Pseudomonadota > Gammaproteobacteria > Alteromonadales > Shewanellaceae > Shewanella > Shewanella sp. 0m-8. The sequence goes on from NZ_JBRIMB010000018.1 coordinate 18,051, forward strand.
GAGTCGAGCTCTGGCGGCCGCTGGCTAGCGGTGTTACTCGGTGATGATATCTCAGAGGCACAACTTCAAGAGGTAAAAGAGCCCGGATCAGCTACGTCAGAAAATGAACTGTTAGAAAGTAATCCGTTAGAGGGAGCTCAATTAGAGAGTTCAGAGTTAAAGAATAGAGAAAAGTGAGTTTGATGCAGTTATTTATTGAAGCAGTAAAGCAAGTTGAGCTGTCAGAAGATGTGAGCAGACTATTTCATGGGCGAGGAGGGCGTTTTAAAGGTTCAGAACATCTTTGTCTAGATTGGTTCTCACCTGTGTTGTTGTTAACCAGCTTTAAAGTGTTAGAAAGTGATGACTTGAGTCGCTTATGTGATGCGATAGAGCAGCGCTGGCTTGAGCTAAAAGGTGATGAACCACTGAATTTGGTGTTCCAGTATCGCCGAGGTGGAGAAACTCATACCGAGATCATTGAGGGGGAAGTCCCTGAGAAGCATATTGTCAGTGAAAATGGTGCTCATTTTCAAGTGCATCTTATGCGCGGTCAAAACCACGGCTTGTTTCTCGATATGCGTAATGGACGTCAATGGATCCGTGAACATAGCGCCCATAAAAAGGTGTTGAACCTGTTTGCTTATACCTGTGGTTTTTCAGTCGCAGCGCTGCAGGGTAAGGCTGATGAAGTCGTTAACATCGATATGAGTAAAGGTGCCCTATCTATAGGTAAACAGAACCATCTGCTAAATGATTTAAAAGCGGGGGCGCGTTTTCTTGGTCATGACATCTTTAAATCTTGGGGAAAGCTGACCAAACTCGGCCCATATGATTTGATCATTGCGGATCCGCCAAGTAATCAAAAGGGCAGCTTTGTCGCGACTAAAGACTATGCTCGCTTATTAAAGAGGTTGCCAGAGCTTCTAGCCGATGACGGTGACATGTTACTTTGTTTAAATGCACCAGAACTCAGTATTGAGTTTTTAATGGAGCAGGTTAACGAGTACAGTCCAAGCTTAGTTTTCTGTGAACAGCTTGATAACCCCGCGGTGTTTGAAGATATCGATCCTAACAAAGCGCTTAAAGTGCTACGTTACCAAAAGAGTTAGTCTGTAGACTGAGATCTTAAAAGCCAAACATCATGTTTGGTTTTTTTATGCCCTAACATTTAGAGGCTCTATTTGATGATGAGAGGAGGGCACTATTTGGTAGATTTTTTCGACGTATAAAGTTGGCTGTTAAGTTCATTTTTGAATTAAAATGTGAAAGACTTTCATGTTGATCGACAGGAACACGTGCTTTATCGGGTTATTTTGTATTTAAGCGCTGCCTTTGAGTGCTATTTCTGAAAGTTTTCTGTAAGTCTCTTGGCGGTGCTGTTATACTCGCGGTTAGAAACAAAGCATAATTGGCATGTTTTTAAAAAAAGGCAAAATGACACACTTTTGATGTCATGCCTTTGTACCCTACACCTTAATCAAAGATCCGGAGTTATTATGGAAGTTCAGGAATATGAAGGCGCATACTATCAACTACAAGATGAGATGTTAGAGTCTCTACCAGTTGAAATGGATGAAGAAGCGTTTTTAGATTAAGGACAATATCCTAAAGCCAGAAAATAGCTGAGCTTTAAAGATAAAATAGCAACCACTAGGTTGCTATTTTTTGTTGAGCTTGGAAGCTGGGTTTAGCCATTCACTTGGCGCTTTTCTGGCATGATTTCTACAATAATCCAGTTTCCCTGACGCTTGTGTAAACGAAGCGTACGATCATCAATCCAACTTCTTCCGCCACGTAAGCCTTTAATTTTGACGATGACAGTAACGTCATCGGTGAATTTTCTAAAGAAATCGATATCGACTTCATCTACTTCAAGCTCAACGTCTGTCATCGACAGGTTCAACATATTACGCTGCACTGAAGCTGCAATATAATAATGACTCAAGATCTCTTTAAGTGAGTCATCAACATAAAATTTGGCATTTTCCACATTTCTATCGATGTAAACCGCGCTTAAGAAGCCTATAGAGGTTAATTCTGGCGTTCTAAGGGATTGCTTGGCTGAAAGACTTGTGTCATTGCTGTGCTGCTCTGAGGGGCTACATGCTACAAGCCCTAAAATTGCTGCAAAAAGTAACGGTTTAATCATGTTATAAGTGATGAAGGATTTGCTGCAGTATTACGATTCTTTTGTATCAAGGCAAGTCATTCATAAAAGATCGCTTGAAAAGCTTGACCTAGATAAAGATCTGAGGCATATCTGTATAGATAGCTTAAACATGTTATCCACAGAATCTGTGGACAAGTATGTTGAAGACTATTTTTAACTTGTTTAAGTTGTTGATATATAGCAAGTAAAAGTGCTGGTTATTTTTTGACTCATTCCTGGTTTCCCTCTTTTTTCGCTCTGCAATCTTTGTTAATAGCTAACTTAATACTTGTATTAGCGATCTCTCGATTTATTTTTATCCCTATCAAGAAGCCTTATCTATCTAGTGGATTTATTTCAGATTAACTTGACGTTATTCAATGGTAATCACTCATGATTACTCCGAACTTTCTATACAGCGTTTTCACTAAACGGATTTTCTACATACCGACTTGGTACATACAAACTCTCTATTTACTGACGTTCCTTATACTGAGAGGGTTGTCTTTAGGGATGTTGCATGAGGTCGACTGACAATAAAGTAAGTTTATTATTGAGAAGGATTTTTTTGCCATATGCGGCAGAAGCGCTCAAAGACAGGCACTGCACTCCTGAAATCGCCAATTTTTACAACTGCTTAATAGACTTTGTGGCGGAAGAGGGTAATCGCTTAGAACCTAGAAATAGAGGAGGCTAGCGTTAAATCGGCATATCGATAGATACAAAAAAGCCTGCTGATGCAGGCTTTTTAATGGCTTGATTAGATAGGCTAATTAAGCTTGTTCGTTTTGTGCCGCTTGAATTGCTGTTAGTGCAATCGTGTAAACGATATCGTCAACTAATGCGCCGCGAGATAGATCGTTCACTGGCTTACGCATACCTTGAAGCATTGGGCCAATAGAGATCAAATCAGCACTACGTTGTACCGCTTTGTAAGTTGTATTACCCGTGTTTAGATCTGGGAATACAAATACTGTTGCTTGGCCTGCTACAGGGCTGTTAGGCGCTTTAGAGCGAGCAACGTTTGGCATAACAGCTGCATCGTACTGAAGAGGACCGTCGATGATAAGATCTGGGCGCTTCTCTTTTGCAATACGGGTCGCTTCACGTACTTTATCGACATCAGAGCCAGTGCCTGAACTACCTGTTGAGTAACTGATCATCGCAACGCGTGGCTCGATACCAAATGCAATTGCAGATTCTGCAGATTGAATTGCGATATCAGCTAATTGCTCAGCACTTGGATCTGGGTTAATTGCACAGTCACCGTAGATGTAAACTTGATCAGGCATTAGCATGAAGAAGATAGAAGACACTAGGCTTGAACCTGGTGCAGTCTTAATCAACTGTAGTGGTGGACGAATTGTGTTAGCTGTAGTGTTAACCGCACCCGATACGATACCGTCTACTTCGCCTTGAGCAAGCATCATAGTACCTAGTACCATGTTGTCTTCTAATTGCTCTTTAGCAACAACTTCAGTTAGACCTTTACCACGACGTAGCTCTAGCATAGCTTCAACGTAGCGACCACGAGATGCTTCAGGATCAACGATTTCTACGCCATCACCTAATACAACGCCTTGCTGAGTAGCAATACGTTCAATTTCTTCGCGGTTACCTAAAAGAACACAACGAGCGATACCACGTTCAGCACAGATAGCTGCAGCTTCGATGGTTCTTGGCTCATCACCTTCTGGTAGCACAACAGTCTTACGCGCAGCTCGAGCAAGTTCAGTTAGCTTGTAACGGAATGCTGGTGGCGATAAACGGTGCTCACGTGGAGAGTTTTTAGTGATGCTCTCAACCCAGTTTTGGTCGATATGGCTAGCAACGTACTCTTGAACTTGTTCAATACGTACCGCGTCATCTACAGGCACTTCATGATCAAAACGCTGAATGTTTAGCGCAGTTTGCCATGTGTTAGTATCGATTAAGAATACTGGTAAGCCAGTTTCAAAAGCTTGCTCACAAAGTTCCATGATCTGTGGTTCAGGCTCATAACCGCCTGTTAGCAACAAGGCGCCGACTTTTACGCCGTTCATTGATGCAAGACAAGCTGAAACGATAACGTCTGAGCGGTCGCCTGAAGTCACTAATAGTGAATCAGTTTTAATATGAGAAACCATATTAGGGATGCTGCGTGCACAGAAAGTCACTTTGCGCATACGGCGAGTGTTCATCTCACCAGCGTTGATGATTTTAGCGCTCAAGTGCTTAGCAAGATCTGATGCACGTGGTGCAACAAGATCTAAGTTGTAAGGCACGCTACCTAAAATACGTAGTGGGCTCTTACCTGGCAGTTGGAACATGCTCGCTGCATCTGGGCGTTGCAGTTCGTCGTGATCAAATACTTCTGATAGATCTGGACGTGCACGGCCTTCGTCATCAACCGGTGCGCCAATCTTGTTGACGATAGCACCGATTAAACGTTTGTTTTCGCTACCACCCCAAGAGTTGTGTGAAATCTCTAGGCGGTTCATTAATGCTGTTGCACTTTCGTTACCTGGAGTGGCAACAAAAATGATATCAGCATCAAGTGCTTTAGCGATTGCATGGTTAACATCGCTAGAGAAAGGGTGATTACGAGTTTGGACTAAACCTTCAACGATCAAGGTTTCTGTATCATCAGCACATTCTGTTGCACGAGCAATGATCTGCTCCATCAACACGTCAGTTTGGTCTGCACGAATTAGTTTTTCTGCATGCTCCATCTCGAATGGCTCGAGTGGATTAACGGTTGGAGACTTGCTCAAAATAGTCGTTGAGCGCTCTGGACCATTGTCGTTTGGACGTTGCTGGGCGATTGGTTTGAAAAAGCGTACTTTAACGCCATGGCGTTCAAGTGCACGAACCATACCTAGGCTGATGGAAGTTAAACCAACGCCTGTACCCACTGGAATGAGCATAATGTTACGAGACATATTGACCTCTTGAAACTCGGTGATGCCATACAAGGTATGGCTAAAATCTATACAGCGCTAACAGCAGCTAATACGAGGTATTAGCTGCATTTTGTTGCTTAAATTACTTGATTAGTTCGATTGCGTCTTGCGCAATAACCCACTCTTCATTAGTTGGGATAACCATAGCAACTGTACCTTCGTCGGTAGTGATCTTGCCACCATTACCAAAACGTGCAGCAGCGTTACGCTCTTTATCAACGTTGAAGTTGAAAATCGCTAGAGAGTTAAGTACTTTCTCACGGATTAGGTCAGAGTTTTCACCGATACCGCCAGTGAATACTACAGCGTCTAGACGCTCTAGTGGCACAGTGTAAGAAGCGATGTACTTAGCTAGACGGTAGCAGAAGATTTCTAGTGCTAGCGTTGCGCCTTTATGACCACTTTCGAAACCTTCTTCGATGCCGCGGCAATCGTTAGTTAACTCAGAAATACCGAGTAGACCACTTTGCTTGTTCAGTACAGATTCAACTTCATCTAGCGTGTAACCAAGACGGTTAACTAGGTGGAAGATAACTGAAGGATCAACGTCACCACAACGTGTACCCATTACCAAACCTTCTAGTGGAGTTAGACCCATAGAAGTATCAACACTCTTACCGCCTTTAATAGCAGTAACAGACGCGCCGTTACCTAAGTGAGCACAAATGATGTTTGTGTCAGCTTCATCTTTACCTAGTGCAGCAGCAGCTTCGCGGCTGATGAATAGGTGGCTTGTACCGTGCATGCCATAGCGACGGATAGCATTTTCGCGGTATAGCTTGTATGGAAGCGCGTAGATGTATGCTTTTTCTGGCATAGTTTGGTGGAACGCAGTATCGAACACAGCTACTTGTGGTAGTTGTGGGAAAGATGCTTGCGCTGCACGAATACCGATTAGGTGAGCAGGGTTGTGAAGTGGTGCTAAAGTTGCACAATCTTCAATACCGTGAATCACAGAATCGTCAATAATGACTGAATGAGTGAACTTCTCACCACCGTGAACAACGCGGTGACCAATTGCTTGGATCTCTGCAGCGATTTCTGGGTGAGCACCTAGAATGTCTTTAACAATGTATTCAACAGCTTCTCTGTGAGCAGTGAAAGCACCTAGGCTCGCTTCACTTTTCTGGCCGTTAACTTTCCATTTGATTCTTGAATCTTCAAGACCAAAACACTCAGCTAGACCTGAAATTTGGTCATCGCCAGAAAGCGCATCAATTACTGCAAACTTTAGAGATGAACTACCGCAGTTAAGCACCAATACCAGTTTGTTTGACATGTTTAAACCTTTCGCAATAAAGGGTGAAGCCGTTTGACTCACCTAATAACAAAACTTCATATGGCAACTATAGCCGAAGTCGTAAAGTATGCTCTTTAAAAGAGCAAAATTGTGTCTTACTCTGCGCTAGCCCTTGGGGCAGGCCGAGTGTTTATGCTAAAGTTAGGCTGTTAATTTTATTTATAGGTGCCATCGTTGAGCATTCAAGTTCTCAAAACATTGGGCGAAGGTCGTCGTTATATGAAAACCTGGCCTATGGTTCGACAACTCAGTTTTTACTTTCCTGAGTATCGCGTTATGCAAGCGACTAAACTTGCATTGCCTTTAATGCCTGTGTTGGCTATTTTGGCGGCAGCGAGTCAGCTGTATCTTCATGGCTGGGGCTATCTGCCCCAGGCCATAACCATCGCATTATTCTTTATCAGCTTGCCTATTCAAGGCTTACTCTGGTTAGGCTGGCGTTCTCGCCACCCTTTACCCTTATCTCTGCTTGACTGGGGTAACCAGCTATCGACTAAATTATTGCAAATGGGCGTTAATTGTCGACCACTTGGCGCTAAAGCCTGTTACTTCGATATGGCGTTAATACTAAAAGCGGCTTTTGAACGCTTAGATGCCAGTTATTGGGAAGAACTTTAGTTTAGCGCTGAGGATTAAACGCGGTTAATAAACTGCGTTTATTCCCATATCGGTAAAGACTTTCTTAATCTGTTCCATGGTTTCGGTGTTTGGCGGAGAAATAGTATTAAGTTCATATTTCTCTCCCATGGCTTCCCATTTATGTTTGCCTAGCTCGTGGTAAGGGAGTAACTCGACCTTTTCCACGTTAGTCATAGGCTTAATAAATTCAGCTAACGCTTGAGCTGATGGGATATCGTCGGTATAGCCACCAACAACCACATAGCGAATCCATGTTGTTTGCCCACGCTTATGCAAATATTCTGCAAACTGCAGCGTGCGCTGGTTGCTGACATTGGTCAGAGCGATATGCTGTGCATCATCAATCTGCTTAATATCTAGCATCACTAAATCTGTATTATCGAGAAGTTCATCGATAATGGGGGTGTGTTTACGAACGAAGCCATTAGTATCAAGACAGGTATGAATACCTTCTTTTTTACAGGCTTTGAAAAGTTCAGCAACAAAATCAGCTTGTAAAATCGCTTCTCCGCCGCTTGCGGTCACACCACCGCCACTGGCTTCAAGAAAAGGTCGATAACTAATGATTTGACTCATTAAGTCATCGACTTTCATTTCTTTACCACCGTGTAAGTCCCAAGTGTCGCGGTTATGGCAGTATAGGCAGCGCATTAAGCAGCCTTGCATAAAGGTGATAAACCGAATGCCTGGGCCATCTACTGTTCCAAAAGATTCGATAGAATGAATCCGACCGATAACTGCCATTGATACTCCTGTTAGGCTGACGTGTGCTTTGCACAACATCAGCCGAATCGACACTTAAATTAACTTACAGACCTTTAGTAAAGGTACGGGTAATAACGTCTTGCTGTTGCTCTGGTGTTAGTGAGTTAAAGCGTACTGCATAACCAGAAACACGAATTGTCAGCTGTGGGTACTTGTCTGGGTTAACCACGGCATCTTCAAGCATTTCGCGGTTCATTACGTTAACGTTTAAGTGTTGACCACCTTCACGGCTATCGTTATGTGCGAAGTAACCATCCATAAGCGCTGCAAGGTTAGTCTTACGTGCATCATCATCTTTACCTAACGCGTTAGGAACGATAGAGAACGTGTAAGAAATACCGTCTTGTGCGTGAGCAAATGGTAGTTTAGCAACTGATGTTAAAGAAGCAATTGCGCCTTTCTCATCACGACCGTGCATTGGGTTAGCACCTGGAGCGAATGGTGCGCCAGAACGACGACCGTCAGGTGTGTTACCTGTCTTCTTACCATAAACCACGTTAGAGGTAATAGTTAAGATAGACTGTGTTGGGATCGCGTTACGGTACATCTTCATGTTACGGATCTTCGCCATGAAGCGCTCAACCAATTCAGTTGCGATATCATCAACACGTGGGTCGTTGTTACCGAACTTTGGATAGTCGCCTTCGATGTCGAAATCAACAGCAATGCCATTTTCATCACGGATTGGCTTAACAGTTGCGTACTTAATCGCAGCAAGTGAGTCAGCAGTGATAGAAAGACCTGCGATACCACACGCCATAGTACGACGTACGTCACGGTCATGAAGCGCCATTAGAGCAGCTTCATAAGAGTACTTGTCGTGCATGAAGTGGATAGCGTTAAGTGCAGACACATACTGTGTAGCAAGCCAGTCCATCATAGTGTCTAAACGACCCATAACGTCATCATAGTTCAGTACTTCGTCTGTGATTGGAGCAGACTTAGGACCGATTTGAGCGTTAAGTTTTTCGTCAACACCACCGTTAATAGCGTAAAGCATCGTCTTGGCAAGGTTGGCACGCGCGCCGAAGAACTGCATGTGCTTACCAACAACCATTGGGCTAACACAACAAGCGATAGCGTAATCGTCAGATTCGAAATCTGGACGCATTAGGTCATCGTTTTCGTACTGGATAGAGCTAGTATCGATAGATACTTTAGCCGCGTACTTCTTGAAGTTTAGTGGTAACTGCTCAGACCATAGAACCGTGATGTTTGGCTCTGGGCTAGGACCCATGTTGTATAGAGTGTGCAAGAAACGGAAGCTTGACTTAGTAACAAGTGTACGACCGTCAAGACCCATACCCGCGATAGACTCTGTTGCCCAGATTGGGTCGCCAGAGAATAACTCATCGTATTCTGGAGTACGTAGGAAACGAACCATACGTAGCTTCATTACGAAATGGTCAACCATTTCTTGAGCTTCTTGCTCAGTCAATGTGCCATTCTTAAGATCGCGTTCGATGAACACATCTAGGAAGCTAGAAGTACGACCTAAAGACATAGCCGCGCCGTTCTGGCTCTTAACTGCAGCTAGGTAGCCGAAGTAAGTCCACTGGATAGCTTCTTTAGCGTTAGTCGCAGGTAGAGAGATGTCGAAGCCGTAGCTTGCTGCCATCTTCTTCATTTGACCTAGTGCTTTGTGCTGTTCTGCAATTTCTTCACGAAGTTGCATAGTGTAAGACAAGTCTACGCCAGTTTCGAAATCAGACTGTAGAGATCCGAATTGAGCAAACTTGTCTGCCATTAGGAAATCAATACCGTATAGTGCGATACGACGGTAATCACCAATGATACGGCCACGGCCATATGCATCTGGTAAACCAGTCAATACGCCAGACTTACGACAACGCATGATTTCTGGAGTGTAGATGTCAAACACACCTTGGTTGTGTGTCTTACGTAGTTCTGAGTATACGTACTTAACGTCAGCATCTAGTTCGCGGCCGTATGCAGCACAAGAACTTTCAACCATACGAATACCACCGTTAGGCAACATAGCACGCTTTAGTGGCGCTTCAGTTTGCAGACCAACGATAGTTTCTAGATCTTTAGTAATGTAACCGGCTTCGTGAGAAGTGATTGTTGATACACGTGAAGTATCAAAATCAACAGGTGCGTGAGTGCGGTTCTCTTCCTTAATGCCAACCATAACTTTGTCCCAAAGTTCGGTTGTTGCTTCAGTAGCACCAGCTAGGAAAGACTCATCGCCTTCATAAGGAGTGTAGTTAGCTTGAATAAAGTCACGCACATTGACTTCAGTTTTCCAATCGCCAGCGGTGAAACCTTCCCACGCGGTTGCAAACTGTTCAGTTTTATCGGTCATCGTACTATTACCTTCTGTTTTAGATAAAGGTTATTGGGTATCGATAAGGCTCAAAAACGAGGCGTGCGATACACCAATAGCTAAGTCTTAAACGCCCCAAAAGGCTGGAAGCCTAATTTAACTTGGCGCGTTTTCGAAGTGAATTCACTTCATTGTAATCTGTATTGGTTAACCATCTTTCGTTCCCCAGTATATATTCTGACTGAAGATGTGGAATTGGTAAGACCAATTAACCATGAATATATTAGCATAACCTAGGATGCGCTGCACTTAAATCAGCTTCCAATTGCTTGAGAAATGCAAAAACTGTTACCAAGGTAGCACTTTTTGCGCGAACGAGGTTTTAACGCCCGATCTTATTTGCTTGAGTTTAAAACTGGTCTGATTTTCGCAAGTGATTTTTCGTCTAGTGTAAAGTCACCTAACACTAGCCATTAAAAAATCGAACGGCGATAAATCTCATTAGATTAAAGGCCATATAGATGCCTTATTATGTGACGGCGGTATGAATTATAGATGAAATAAACGCCAAGTTAAGGCTGTTAACAATGTGATAGTCATTATCTGAAGCGGCAAAGCGTTGAGTGTATTTCTAAGCTTAATAGTGGTGCGCGCACGAAAGATTGCATGGATTGCATATAATAAACATTTGTTTCTAAGGCTTAACCACAAGGTTTTTGAAGGCGTTAATGGTTTCGCTTTGCGGTGTCAAAGTGAGGTCATCTGGTGTTTTTGACCTCTATGGTAAGGGCTGAGTAGATTAATATCTTGCTATTGTTGCTACATTATCAGTCTTCTGTATCGGCTAAAAATTAGCTCTGCTAGCACGAGTGGTTTATTGGGTTAGTGTAAATCAATCTAAATCTAACTCTGGCTGTTGCATTCTATTTTGGCTATGGAACCAAAATATAGGAGCTAAGCTATTACAAAAAATGGAGATCAAGCGTTGTGCTTACGGCCTCGTTATTTTACGTTACCCTATGCAGATAAGTGAGCAAGATAAGTCATTAGATTGTTGTGTAACTGGAACGGTTTGGCTGCGTGGTAGATAGAGGTTAGTACTGTTCACTGAGCGCTGAACACTGCTTTTTAGTTTGTTAACTTTGAGAGCCAGTACAATAAAATAGACAGAGTTAGATCTAGATTAAACTATGATTATATTTCCCTATATTAGTAAGGCGTTTTTAATGCCTTTAGTTTGCAGCTATGTTATCTTACCAAACTTAAAATGCAATTGGTCAGACCAATTTACCTTTCGGGTTTATCTATTAACTGATTGTCATTGATTTTACACAAGTTATTTCTAGGCTTATTTTATAGTACGTGATTGATGATTACGGGTGTTGTGGAGAAAGTTTATGCGATTTGTATGCAGTTTTGACAAAGTTAGTGGCTTTAGGTGGACACAATGACAGTTAATAATCAGCAAAGTCAAAGTGTTCAGGTAGAAGGTTCACTTCAAACGTCTAATGCTAACCCTGCGGCTAAGGTGAGTCTTACTCAACAAGCTGCCCTCTACGGTGCAGATAAAGTAACCAAATCTAAATGGCAATCTTTTGGCCTAGCGATATTTGCAGGTGCATTTATTGCTTTAGCGTTTGTTTTTTACATTACTGTTACTACAGGTAGCGACGGTTCTTGGGGTCTAACGCGTTTCGTTGGCGGACTCGCTTTCAGTTTAGGTTTAATCCTTGTTGTGGTTTGCGGGGGAGAACTGTTTACCAGTACCGTGCTAAGTAGCGTGGCGTGGGCTCAAAAACGTGTGGGTCATATCGCATTGCTGAAGTGTTGGGCTAGAGTTTATGCTGGTAACTTTGTTGGCGCTATGCTCATGGTGTTACTGATCACTCTGGCTGGTATGTATCAGCTTGATGGTGGTCGTTGGGGCTTGAGTGCACTGAACATTGCACAGCACAAATTACACCACACCTGGACCCAAGCTTTTGTATTGGGCATTTTGTGTAATATTATGGTGTGTCTTGGGGTGTGGATGACATTCGCTACTAAAGATGTACTGACAAAAGTTGTACTCATTATGTTACCCGTTGCTATGTTCGTAAGCAGTGGTTTCGAGCATAGCATTGCCAATATGTTTATGGTTCCGTTAGGGATTGCAATTCAACAGTTGGCCGATCCTGCTTGGTTTGAAGCGTTGAATATCAGCCGTGAGCAGTTTGCTGATTTGACCGTAATGAATTTTGTTCTAAATAACCTTATCCCTGTCACCTTAGGTAACATTGTTGGTGGTGGTGTGTTTATAGGTTTAGGCTATTGGATGATAGAGAATGGCGCTAATCGTTATTCTGCTCAAGACAATCCACAGCAGATTGCGCCAAAGACGAACGCTGACAATTAAGCGAGTAGGCTAATAGCCGCATTCGAAAACAAGCAGTTCATTTTTATGAGCTGCTTTTTTTTACCCATCAAATAGTTTATGGCATGCTTAATACTGAAGTCGCAGCGATTAATTGTGACATTACGCAATAATTTAATGGTTAGTTTGTTTTCCCATCATGTTTCTAACGCTGTTTGTCAGCGGCTGCTGGTATCACTCATTAATATTGATTAAAATCCCGCGCCTAACTCTTCCATTGCGTGACTGCCTGCAATTATATGCGCTTGCTTACAAAAACCTCACTCGTGCTGACCTTTAGTTACTTTTTTCTCTGGTGCTTTGGCCCTTTATGGCTGAGAGAACTGGGAAGTTGGTTCGGTTTACCCCTATGGTTTTGGTTTTCCTGTATTGCAGCACCAATTTTATTGATAGTAAGTCTTAGCTTTTTCCTGACCAATATGGCTGACAAACAAGATGACTAGTTTGCTTCCCGTGCTTATTTATCTCGCTTTGAGCCTGGTTGTCACCCGTGTATGGAGCGCACGTCAATCTAAACAATCGCAGGCACTGCATGAAGATAAAGCCAAGCGCTTCTTCATAGGCGGTCCGTTTTTGGGGGGGCCGTTACTGGCACTCACCTTAGTTGCAACTTATACCAGCGCAGGCTCTTTTATTGGGGGGCCAGGGGCGGCGTATAAGTTTGGTTTGGGCTGGGTTTGGTTAGCACTTATTCAAGTACCTGTGGTTATTCTTACTCTGGGGGTTTTAGGGCCTAAATTTCTTGCGCAAAAAAAGCAATACAGCACCATTATTGAATGGCTAGATATTCGCTATAAAAGCACAGGATTAAGCATTATTGCCATGTTGAGCTTAGTCGTCGGCTTTATTGCCATGATTTCGGTGCAATTTATAGGTGGTGCGCGGTTACTTTCTGGTGTGACAGGCATTAGCTACGAGTTAGGCCTAGCGGTATTTGTCATCACGGTAATGGCTTACACAATTACTGGTGGCTTTAGAGCTGTGGTGCTTACCGATGCACTGCAGGGTATGGTGATGTTAGTGGGACTGATGATATTACTACTGGTGATCCTTACGCAGCCAGAGCTCAGTGCGCAGCTTAGCGAGGAAACGGCAAAAGCACCTCAGTTACTTAGCCCTCACGGCATGGGTGACTATCTTGGTTGGCCAATGATGCTCTCATTTTGGGTATTGATCTGTTTTGGTACAATGGGCTTGCCACACACGATTGTCAGGTTACTCGCAGTTAAAGATAACCAATCATTAAAGCGCGGTATGATTTGGGGAACATTAATCTGTTTCTTGATGACATTACTGCCGCATCTTTGTGGGTTTTTAGGGCGTGCATTATTTCCAAATCTCTCGGTTCCCGATCAGATTATGCCCACCTTAATTGCAGAGTTAATGAGCCCATTTTGGGCGGGTATTTTATTAGCGGCGCCGATTGCTGCGGTCATGTCATCGGTTGATTCAATGTTGCTCCAATCAGCGGTAAGCATTGTGCGTGACGGCGTGGTGAAAACCCGACCGAAGATGAGTTCAACAGCTCAAGTTCGTTTGACTCAAGTAGTGATGGTACTGATCACTGCCTTAGCCTGCTTTTGGGCAATAAAACCGCCGGATATGATTGTTTGGATTAATCTTGCGGCTTTTGGTGCACTGCAAGCGGTATTTTTATGGCCGATTATAGCCGGGTTATTTTGGCCTAGTGTGAATGGGCAAAGCGCTTTAGTGGCGATGTGCAGTGGTATGGCAAGTTATCTCGCGCTGCAGTGGCAAGCACCACTGACATTCAATATTCATCCTATTGTCCCCGCGCTGCTATTCTCGCTATTGATGTTAGTGATTAGTCATGTCATACAGTTATCACGAGCAAAACGTTCACTGCAGAATGATTATTAAGCTGTATTGCAAGCCTGTTGTAAGCATATTGTAAGACTAGGGTAAGCAGTAAGCTGTCTAAGGTTAACCCATTGCTGGAAAAGGGTTGGCCATTGGTTTATATTTGCCGCCATATAATAATAAAATGGTGGCATAATGGACCCTGTTAGTACTTCAAATGACACAACTAATCAAACGGTTAGTCATGGTGTTGCTCAATCATCTGAGCAAGCCTCTCAACTGCGTAAATCATGGCAAATGCCTGATACCTTAGTCATTATCTTTTTTGTTGCAATCGCGGCTGCGATTTTGACCTACTTTGTTCCAATTGGCTCGTTTCAGACTCAAGATGTCAGCTATGTTGTTGATGGGGTAGAGAAGAGTCGAAGCGTTATTGATCCCAATTCTTTTACGTATGAAGTTGATGAACTGGGCGAGCCTATTCTACAGCCTGTTGCGTTATTTGAAGGCCATGGAGGCGTTGGCTTTTTTAATTTTGCCTTCGAAGGTCTCGTTTCAGGGTCTAAGTGGGGCAGCGCCATTGGCGTGATCATGTTTATGCTCGTGATTGGCGGCGCTTTTGGCATTGTGATGGCAACAGGTACCATAGATAACGGGATTTTGAAGCTAATAGATGCCACACGTGGCAAAGAAGGCTTGTTTATTCCGGTTATATTTATCCTGTTTTCACTTGGCGGTGCGGTATTTGGTATGGGGGAGGAGGCGATAGCCTTTGCCATTATTATCTGCCCGTTAATGATCCGTTTAGGCTATGACGGCATCACCACTGTAATGGTCACCTATGTGGCAACTCAAATTGGCTTTGCCGCATCTTGGATGAACCCGTTTAGCGTTGCTATTGCACAAGGCATTGCTGGCGTACCTGTATTATCGGGCTCGGGCATGCGCTTTATTATGTGGACAGGTTTTACCTTGATGGGCGTAATCTTCACCATGCGTTATGGTGCAAAAGTAAAAGCCAAACCTGAGCACTCTTTCAGTTATCAAAGTGATAGTTATTTTAGAGAAAACCAAAAGCAGGCCAATTTAGAGAGCCGCTTTAATCTTGGTGATATCTTAGTGTTATCGACTATCGTTGTGACCGTTGCGTGGATCATCTGGGGGGTGATAGCAAAGGCTTGGTTTATCCCCGAAATAGCCAGTCAGTTTTTTACCATGGGTATTATCGTCGGTTTAATCGGTGTGCTGTTTAAGCTAAATAACATGAATATTAACACCGTTGCAGTGAGCTTTAAGCAGGGCGCTGCCACCATGCTTGAACCTGCTGTGTTAGTGGGTTGTGCATCTGGTATTTTGTTGTTACTAGGTGGTGGTGATGCTAAAACACCAAGTGTATTGAATACCATTTTAAGCGCCGCAGGTGAGTTTATCGGTCAGCTGCCAAGTGTGATGTCAGCTTGGTTTATGTTTGTGTTTCAATCGGTGTTTAATTTCTTTGTGACCTCTGGTTCAGGTCAGGCTGCACTCACCATGCCGCTCATGGCACCGCTGGCTGACCTTGTAGGTGTCACACGTCAAGTTGCCGTATTGGCTTTTCAGCTAGGTGATGGCTTTACTAACGTTCTAGTGCCAACGTCTGCAACCTTGATGGCAACTCTGGGTGTATGTCGAGTGGATTGGGGGCAGTGGCTTAAGTTTATTTGGCGCTTTATGTTGGCGTTATTTACTGTATCGAGCGTGATTGTTATCGCTGCGCACTATATGGGATTTAGTTAAGCGAGAATAGATTGAAACGTAAAATGAACTGATAAAAAACGGCATCTTAGGATGCCGTTTTTAGTGTGAGTAAAGCGATAGTTAGCTCTTAAGTAAGTGCTTGCTTAGAACTTCACTTCACCTTCAACAAACCACTCACGACCACGTGCATTGTATATGCTGCGTGGGTAGTGCGGCCATGATGTTGCAGTTGGGTCAAAGTTAGGGCCTGCATCAAACAAGTTAACAACACCCGCTTTAACTTTTATTGAATCAGAGATGGTGTAACCTGTCGTTAGGTTCCACTTAGTTTGCGAGGCAACTTCATGGTCCTCTTCAATAAATACATCGCCTGCGGCTTCTGCAGCTTCTTTGAAAGACTTATATTGTGAACCGTGCATGCGCGCAGTGTGGTAAGCGCCAAGTGTCGCCTCAAAGTCTTCAATGAAATAACCAAGTACTAAGTTGGCACGGTACTGTGGCAAACCACCGTTTTCGATATCATCTTCAATAGGGTCGCTCTGAGTTAGCTGATACTCTGAATTCAAGATATAGGTACCGCTAAAGTTAAGCTTTAGTTCACCAAAATTATTTAGATCCCAGTTATAGCCAGCAGTTAAATCAAAACCACGTACTTCTTGGTACGCCAAGTTTTGGGCTGTTGCATTGATATGAGTAATGGTGCCATTATCGTCACGGGTGATCATGTCTTCATACAGCTCATATTCACGAGCAGCTTGTGAAGCACTGATGTCACTTACCATGTCGTCAAGCTTCCACTCCCAAAGATCGAACGATGCGTTAAATGAATCTCCGCCCCATACCGCGCCAATGTTTGCTGTGTAACCTGTTTCAGCTTCTAAGTCTTGGTTAGCACCAGTTGTGGTATCGATGTGAAGTTCATTACAGATAGCATTGAGGTTTTCATCTGGGTAACTTGTACCTGGTGTTCCGCCCATCGCTTGGCACTGCTTAAAGTCAATAACGGTGTTAAAGCCGTTTGTAGGATCGCCATATACGCGGTGCATATCTGGAGCGCGGAAAACTGAGCTCCAAGAACCACGAACAAGTAGCTCTCTTAATGGACGATACTCAACTGCGATTTGTGGTGAAAGGTTACCACCAAAATTGTCATAGTGGTCATAACGAAGCGCCGCATCAATGGTTAAGTCATCCAGCACTGGAATACTCAATTCTGCATAGGTTGCCCAGTTTTTACGCTCACCAGCACCTGACGAACCGCCTTTACCTAAGATGTTACCGTTTTTAGATTCAGAGTCTGAGTCTGTTGAGTAGTCTTGTATCGTGTATTCAGCACCGTATGCGAACATCACCTCGCCAGCGTCCATATCAAATAGTGCGCCTGTGATATTTGCTTGAATGTTCTTCTGTGTTGATTGAGCGCGCTCAAAAGAGCTGTAAGATGCTCTTTCTGCATCTTCTGCAGACATGTTTTCTAGTAGAGAGTTACCATTCTCACCGGCAGTTATGTAGTTAAACATACCAGCTACAGTCGCGTTACCGTTGCCAAATACATCAACACTGGTGCGGCCATAGTTAACTGATGCATCCCAGCTATATTCATCAGCAATCATGCCTTCAAGACCAGCGGTGAAGAAATAGTTGCGGGTCTTGGTTTCAGTTGTGCGGTTACCTAATTCATGTAAGCGACGAGCATAGTAGTAATCACCATCTTCAGCATTGGCAAAGTCACCGTTTAGTGCGGTTGACTTATCATCAAAGACCTTGCTGAGGTAGTTATCTGCGCCAACTTGGCCATAGCTAACCGTTAATTGATCGCCATCAACAGCAATATCGTAGTCATCGATTGCAGAAGGTTCGATATTAGTAACAGATTTAGCTTCTGCAAAATCTAAACGACCCACAAAAGTCACATCTTCAGCAAGTTCATAGTTAAAGATGGTTGAGCTGATAAAGCGTGTGCTTTCTGGTTGTAAGTCACGCCATTGAGAACGGTCGAATCCACAAGTGCTACCAGTCCATAGGAAACCACCAGCTTCACATTCGGCAGGGGTCAGTACGCGTTGACCCGTTGGTGTCACACCATCTACAGCTACACCTGCGATTCTGGCACCGTATGAACTGTAGCTTGAAAAGTCACTGTGAGGGACTTTGTCAGTATGTAAACCGAAGTTTTCTCTATCTGTTGCTTTTAGTGACTCATTGTCTGTAAATTCGATAAAGCTTGAAACGTTACCTTTGTCAGAAGAAGCACCTATCGATAGTGCAACGCGATCGTTGCCTCCGCCACCATTTGTTGTATCGCCGTGACGGTATTTAACCGCAACACCTTCGAAATCTTTTTTCAAGATGATATTGATGACACCACCAACGGCATCTGCACCATAAATAGCTGAACCGCCTGACTGCAAGATCTCAATGCGTTGAACTGCTTCCATCGGCAGGTTTGCTGTATCAACGAAATTATCAGTACCGCCAGCGGGCTTTGGATATTGGTTTAATCTTTTGCCATTGATCAGTGTCAATGTACGGTTTGCACCTGCGCCGCGAAGGCTAATAGAAGAAGCGGCAGGTGTGAAGCCATGAACTGATTGCGTCGTCATAGCACCTGTAGATGAGGTTAAGCTTTCTAAGGCATCTTGAATGCTAGTGAAGCCCTGATTAGCCATTTCATCAGCACTTAACACTGTAACAGGTGTTGCTGTTTCCATATCGCTACGCTGAATACGAGAACCCGTCACCTGGATGCGTTCTACATTTTCATCATCAGTTGCTGCAAGTACTACTGGCGAGCTTAGTGCAGCAGCCGCTGCACCTGTTGCTAACGCAAAGCGGATCGCTTTGGCCAATCTTGAGTTACGCTTCATATTGTTTACTCCCTTGGAACTTATAATAGTTATATGTTTTGTTTAGGTTCTGCTTCTTAAGATGTTGCAAATGTATTTAAAAAGAGGTCCCGAGAGTGGATGTAAGCACAACTAAATAACTGGGGCAACATGCCATTTACAGGTGTTGTGTGCGCAAGTCTTTACGTTAATTTACGAGTGAGTAACATGCTCGTAACTGTGTTGTGACTTCGGTGTTTTTCGTGTAATTAAGTTGGTGTTGCTGTTGTCTATTTTGTTGCGAAGGTTTGCTTGGTGTGATCGTTCTGTTTTTACTTGTGGCACTTGCTGTTGCTGATGTTGGTGTGTTTTTGCTGAGTGCTAAGCTGTATACGCGTTAGTGTAGTGTCCTGTATAAAAAACCCTAAGTGTGATGGTGGTCACACTTAGGGTTTCGGGGAGTAGGTGTTGATGGTAAATGTTACATTTAGTTTACCGGTTTTAAAGGCTAAATGAGGAACACCTAAGTGGCGTAATTAACATCATTTTTTAAGCTGTAACTCGACCAAGAATGCTTGCCTTATAATGGATTAAGTATTTTATCGCAACATAGGTAACAACGAGCGTTGCAACGATAAGCTCAAATTTTGCAGCGATGAGTAAGTCAAAAGAGAGCGCACTGCTACCGTATGTTGCAACGACCCAGTTAACGGTTTTAAATAAAGCTGTAGCACCAATAACCATAGGAAAGGTGAATGCGGCGTAACCTGGTGAGAAAGGCAATCGGAGTAAGTGAAAGAAAGCCAAATAAATTACGCTGGTCATTAGCAATGCAAGCGTGAGTAATACACCCACTATAATCAATGAAGGTTGAGCTGAAATTGTTAAGTAACCAGCCAAAGAAAGGCTAGCGGGTGCAGCTAAAATTGCGATGGTAGGTTTAGCGGCTTCAGCAATGGGTTCACAGAAGATCAAACGATAGAGCATGATAGGCAGCATCACTAGATAGCTCAGCATGCCAAAGGTAAGAATTGCATCTGCTAACCATTGATACTGCATTTCAGCACCATGAGGAAAAGAGACTGCGGCAACAATAATACCGATAGGTGGCACAAACCAACTTGGTACCATATGGTCGAGTTTAAAATCGATGGCACGGTAATAGACGAATAAGGTTAAAAATACCATATGAATGCCAATCGCTAATAACCATATTACTACAGCAATACTGTGATTAAAGTGCCCGATGGCAGCTGAAACCACCATGAGTCCCATCGCAAAAGTAGGGATGACACTACCCACGACAGGATGAGTTAATTCTTGCATCAGCACTTTGGGGTGAAGCACGAATTTGGCGACTAACATCAATAACATAACACTCGCGATTGAAGCGCCAGCTAATTGAGCCTGACCACCAAAACTCGGCATCATACTTTCCCATGCCCAACCTAAGCTACCAATAGCCAGTGCAAGGCCTGCCATAGGGCTAGGTAAACGTGATACTCGGTGTCTTAATTTTGTGTGTGATGTGGCCATAGTATTATCCTGGAATCAATCTTATAAGCTTATTTTAGAACCGTTACTTGGTAATTAAAATTGAAACTAAATTAATCTTAACTTCAATTTTATTGATTAAGTTGGCCCGGTTCTTGGTTCTTGGTTCTTGATTTTGACTGATGGTTTTATTAGGTGATTAAGGCTTGAGCTTACAACGGAGTAAGGTGTGGCCTAGACCAATGTTGTCAATATCTTCATCAACAAAGAGCCCTGCTTGGCTGATTAGCTTAAGTAAGGTTTTACTGTGATACATGCGGCTGTTGCCGTTGGCGATGGCGGTAAAGTATAAAGAGGTTGCGTTGACGCAATAAGCACCGGCCTCAAAGGGCTGACGATCCCAGAAGGTTTCTAAGATACAAAGTTCACTGCCTGGCTGCATGACCGATGCAGCACGTTTTAAAATACTCAGGATTTCAGCTTCGGAGAAACAATCTAAGAATTGGCTCATCCAATAAAGATCACCCTTTTCACAAAAGGGTTTATTTTCATCGAGCAGATCGGTGACATAGGCATTAACTCGGTCAGATACTCCGGCATTCACTGCGTTTTCCATTGCGACCTGTAATTGACCGGGCAGATCCATAATGGTGATCTGGACCTGGCTGTCATAGCCTGTGCAGGCCAATGCCCATTTGCCAGTATTACCGCCCACATCGACAATATGTTTGGGTTTAGCTTGAAAAATTAAAGGAAGCAGCGATTCAAACGCATGATCTGAGTAGTAGTGATCAAACTCAAACCAGCTTTTTTTTATCTCATCGGGAAGTTGACTCAAACCTGGGTAAATCGTTGGCCAGTCGCCAAGGGAGCTTAATCCTTTAGGCTTACCTTCTTTTAACGACGCTTCTAGTTCAAATAAACCTTGATAGCACACATCATGGGTAAAGTTTAAGTTGGTTTTTGCCATATCATCATGCAGCAAAAAATGGCCAATTTTATCTAATACATAAGCGTCTTCATTTAAATAGAGCAGACCCATACTGAGTCCCATATCGACCAATACTCCCACTGCATACGCTGATAACTCAGATTGCTGTGCCAAGCTATTTACGCAGCAGCCTTTCTCGCCGCTTTCGGAGATGAATTGTAAAAGGTTAAATTTTAGAAGACAGCGTGCTACTTGAAAGCTAATTGGTGCAAAAGCAATTTTTTGTGCTTCAAACTTTGCATCAAAAGCACTAATAGAAAGGGGGGAGCGATAAAAAGACATAAGTTAAACCAAGTTAAGCTTCTAGAGTATTAGTGGAGCCAAATTTTACATGTTACAGTTTGTTTATTGTTTGAAGTTGATCTGACTTCAGACGCTTACCTGTGTGCCTCACAAGGTATGAAGCGAGATTAATGGTGAACCCTGCGTATTTTTAGTCTGAAGGAAGTTGATATGCTCGTACCTCTGACCTATGTCGGTCGACAATCAAGCCGCAGTGATGGCCAAGCTCGGCGTATAGAAATTTTAGAAGCCACCTTACGGTTAATCGTCAAAGAGGGGATCCGTGGTGTTCGTCATCGCGCAGTGGCCAGTGAGGCTAATGTACCGCTCTCTTCAACCACCTATTATTTCGATGACATTAAAGATCTGATCAGTGATTCGTTAACCTATTTTGCTGAAAAAACCTTGTGGATGAATAAGGCATTAGAACAAAATAGTTACGCGTTGGTAGAAAGTGTCATATTGGAGCAGCAAAGGGCTGATGAGCAACAGGTCAAAGCATTTATTATTGATCATTTAAGCCAATTCATTGGCGAGCATATAAAAGAGCAGTTATCACATCGAGACGATAGAATACTTGAGCTTGCATTCCATGAAGAAGCATTGCGTAATCCGCAGCTTGCTTTGGCCATCAGCTTATTAGATGAGACGTTTCAGACCAGCATTAAGACATTTTTTAGCACTATGGGTTCTTGTACCGCTCATGCGGATGCATATCAAATATTAGCGATTATTAAGTTGCTAGAATATCAATATCTTATTCGCGGCAGTATCGACGAAAAAGAGATGTTGGAAATTATTCGCTCGAGTGTGAACCACATAGTTAAAGCGATTACAGTCAAAGCAATAAAAAACCCAAGCTAATGCTTGGGTTTCTTGGCAATTGGCTACAGTTTACTGCACGTTTTCAGCGTCGCTAAACTGGCCTTGGAACAGGGCTGATGATAAGTAACGCTCTGCTGCTGAAGGTAGAATAACTACGATATTCTTGCCTTCAAATTCAGGTAATGCAGCGATACGGTTAGCGGCTACTACAGCTGCGCCCGAAGAAATACCCACTAAGATCCCTTCCTCTTTCATCAAACGTTGAGCCATTTCAATAGACTCTTCATTGGTTACCGCTTCAACGCGATCAATAAGGGTTAGATCTAAGTTTCCAGGGATGAAGCCAGCGCCAATACCTTGGATCTTGTGAGGTCCAGGTTGTACCGTTTGGCCAGCTAAAGTTTGTGCGATAACGGGTGAGTCAACAGGCTCAACAGCAACCGATGTAATCGCCTTACCTTGAGTGTTTTTAATATAGCGGCTCACGCCGGTAATTGTACCGCCCGTACCTACACCCGCAACAACAACATCGACTTCACCGTCGGTGTCATTCCAAATTTCTGGTCCAGTCGTTTTTTCGTGAATTTCTGGGTTAGCAGGGTTATTAAACTGCTGTAATAGGACATACTTTTCAGGATCTGATTGACGGATCTCTTCCGCTTTATCAATAGCGCCCTTCATGCCCTTAGCGCCTTCAGTCAAAACAAGGTTAGCGCCAAGTGCTTTAAGTAATTTTCTACGCTCTAAACTCATGGTGTTTGGCATAGTTAAAGTCAATTTGTATCCGCGAGCGGCAGCAACATATGCTAGAGCGATACCAGTATTGCCTGACGTTGGCTCAATAAGCTCTTGCTCTTGAGTCAGCAGACCTTTTTTCTCTGCATCCCAAATCATATTGGCACCGATACGGCACTTAACACTGAAACTTGGGTTACGCGCTTCTACTTTAGCAAGCACTCTACCATTGCTCACACGATTTAGACGGACAAGAGGGGTGTTACCAATTGTTTGTGAATTATCTTCAAAAATTTTGCTCATGGATTGCTTGCTCCTTTATATGCTCAGCTAAATCATAATAGGCTTTCACAGCAATAGAAGTGATAGTTTGTTCTTCATTATGCTTTTTAGTTATTAAAGCGTTTGCTGTTATACATAAACGTCAGGTTTAAACAAAAAATATTATGTTAATGTTGTGTAAGTCAAGTCGATTACATTCAATAAAATTAACGGTTTATATGCCTATTGTAAAAGGTGATGAGGGTTTTGATGAACCAGCAGAAAATAACTAAGCAGGATGATCCTAAAACCTGGGTAACACCATTTGCCTTTGATGTGGCGCCCAATATTCTTTACTTGCCATTAGCAAGTCCGGTTAAGCGAGGCTTAGCTATGATGGTCGATGGACTGTTGGTAGCTGTATTAGCCGAAAGCGCAGGCTGGATTTTTGTTGTACTGGTACTGGGTACGTTAATTATCCAAAAACAGAGTAAAACCGTGGGCAGAGTGTTTAAGTGGGGCTTATACCTACTGATGTTGCTTGCGTTGGTCTCGGCGCTAGCGGGCTACTATGGCGATGTCACGCCTGACTTATCTGAACAAGGCAGTGACCTAACCAGCAATCGTCACCAACTGCAGCCAGAAAATAGTGACGCAGACTTAGCAACTTTGACTGAAATGATAGGCTACATCCCGGCCGTTTTTGTGGCGAGTCAATGTGAGGATTTAGCCTGTGCACAATCGAAGCTGGCCGAAGTGGAGCAGGCATTATCTCAATCAAGTTTACCAGCCGCAAAGCAGACAGAAATCATCAATGACTTAGTCGCAGGGTTACCGCTTTCGAGTATTGAGAAGCAACCGCTTTATCGACAGCAGGGGCTTGAACAAGTTGCGCCGCACGTTAATGATTCAGATCTTAATGACTCAGACTTACATGACGCTGCCGTCAATAAGCTAGACGTTAATCACTCAGATGCTAATGGCTTAGGTGTTGATGATGTAGGCGTTAATGATTTAAACATCAATTCAAATACTGCGATGAGTACCAATCCCGCCATAAATAAAGATACCATTATTAAAGCAGCCAAAGACTTAGATCTTGAGATTGGAGCTGGTTTTCCTGAGTCAACAGTCATTGAAGATGAGGACTCGACAACCAGTCCACTGGCATGGATAAAAGGCCTGTTAAACGATCTGGGTCTAGGCTTTGGTTGGGCAGCTTTTTATTTTACAGTGTTCACTGCCTGGTTTGATGGTCAAACTTTAGGTAAAAAACTATTTGGTATTCGTGTTATTCAGCTCGATGGCACTAAAATTTCACTCTGGGATGCATTTGGTCGTTATGGTGGCTACGCAGCTGGCTTTACCACGGGTTTATTGGGTTTTTTCCAAATTTACTGGGATGCTAATAGACAAGCGATTCAAGATAAAATCTCGGCAACTGTGGTTATCGATGTGCGTAAAACAAAGCATGAAGTGGCACGGGAACATGCATCTATTGATAACAAGTTTGTTAACTCTGATATCGAAAATGGTGCAAACATTTGACATAAGGATACCGTTTTTTACCAACATTCGTTAAGCTTGCCGCCATAAGAAGCGCGTAGATGCATTATGCGACAGCGTAAATCTCCCATTTTATTATGTACAGTTAACACATCAGTCAAAAATATTGATTAATGTAGAGTCGGTTAAGAATCTCGTTAACTGCACATAACAAGGAGTATGGGAAGAAGGAGAGCAAGTTTGCGGATATTAGTGGTTGAAGATAGCCAAGTGGTTTCTCGGGTAATGCGGCACTTACTGACTCAAGAGTTATGTTGTGAGGTCGATGTCGCCCCGGATATGGCCAGCGCTAAAGAGCTGTTGGCACAAAATGAGTACTTTGTGGCGATCACAGACTTAAACCTTCCTGATGCACAAGAAGGTGAGATAGTGAAGTTTGTGTTGGCAAAACAGATCCCTTGCATTGTATTAACCGGTAGCTGGGACGCCGAGCAGCGCGCTCGACTATTGCAGCTCGGCATTGTGGATTATGTATTTAAGGAAAACCGCTTTAGCTATGAATATACCGCAAAGCTGGTGAAACGTTTAAGCCGTAATCAAAGTGTCAAAGTGCTGGTTGCCGATGACTCGGTTGTTAGCCGTAAGTTTATTCGTAGCCTGTTGGAGCAGCATCTATTTCAGGTTATTGAAGCTGACGACGGAATTGCAGCACTAGAAACCCTTAATGATAACCCCGACATTACTTTACTCATCACTGATTATAATATGCCAAGGCTGGATGGTTTTGGGTTGATTATTAAGGTGCGGGAGCGACTGAGCCGCGAAGAACTCGCCATTATCGGCCTATCTAGCGACAGTGATGAAAGCTTATCAGCACGCTTTATTAAAAATGGTGCGAATGACTTCCTGCAAAAGCCGTTTGTGCATGAAGAGTTTCATTGCCGGGTGTTAACAACACTGGACTCGTTAGACATGGTCACAAAACTGTGGGAACAGGCGAATCTCGATTACCTTACCAACGTGTTTAATCGTCGCTATTTCTTTAATTTTTATCAAGAAAAGTTAACTTTGATTGCTCAAAAACAAGGTTCTTTAGCGTTGGCATTACTGGATATCGACTTTTTTAAAAAGGTGAACGATACCTATGGTCATGATGTTGGTGATGAGGTGTTAATCGAGTTTTCTGCACGATTGAAGCAGTCATTTTCACAGCATTTTACGGTTGCACGAATTGGTGGTGAAGAGTTTGTGGTGGGATTTAAAGGCCTTAATGTAGAGAAAGCGTATGCCTTGCTCGACAGATTCCGTATGCAACTTGAGGTCACACCGATAGAAACCTCAAAAGGGACGTTAAATATTACGGTCAGTACCGGTGTAACAGAGTTTACCGCCAACGAAACCGTAGATGAGTTGCTAAACCGCGCTGATACGAGTTTGTATGAAGCTAAAAGTGCTGGACGTAACCTAGTTTGTATCGCGCAAAGCTAGCTTTTAAGCTTGATTGCAACCATGAAAAAGCAGCCCGATGGCTGCTTTTTCTCAAAGTATGGTTTTTAGGTTATTCAGGGGCAATAGCATCGTTTTTATAGGCGGTGCGATACTTATCGACCCACATGGCCGTCGCGCCACAAATTGCAACGGGCATGACCACAAAGTTTAAAATGGGGATCATCGAGAACAGGGTGACTGCGGCGCCAAAACTAAAGCTGCTGCCCTTGGTCTGATTGAGCGCAAACTTCATGTCCTGAAACGGCACTTTATGGTTATCAAATGGATAATCACAATACTGAATTGCCATCATCCAGGCACTAAACAGGAACCACAAAATAGGCGCAACGGTTTGCCCTACAAAAGGGATCCAAAATAGCAGTAAGAATACGATGGCTCTAGGGAGATAATATTTAAGCTTTATCCACTCTCGGCCCATGATCCGCGGCAGATCTTTAATCAGATCGATACCGCCACCGGTGTTAAGAGGCTTACCCGTAAGTTGCTGCTCTACCTTTTCGGCTAATAAACCATTAAAAGGGGCGGCAAGCCAGTTCATAACCGAGCTAAAAATAAACGACAGTACGACTAATAAAGTTAGTACGGCTAATGGCCACAAGATAAAGTTTAGCCAGCTTAAATAGTCGGGAAGTTGACCTGAAAGCCAGGCAAACACACTCTCTAATTGACCAATGGCAAAATAGACTAGACTACCAAATAACAATAAATTGATTGAAAGTGGAATAAAGACAAATCTTCTAAGGCCAGGCTGCTTGATTAGACGAAAGCCATCGAGAAAATAATTAACACCGCTTTTTTTTTGTACTTGATTGGTTTTATTCATAGAAGTATTACGTTGTTAAGAATGCATATTCGTACGATTGTGAGTCAGTCGGTATTTAATCACAAGTTAAAAGCGCTTAATCATCAATAAAAAGCGTTACAAAATGCAGTGAGCTTTGGTAAAGTTACACTCCATATAAATGCGATTGCTAGCTATCCAATGCTAGGCGTCGAACTTAATCGCTAACATGTTAGCGAGGAAATGACAAAACGGCACCATGAGACTTAAACAGATTAAACTTGCCGGATTCAAGTCATTTGTCGATCCAACCAAAATACCTCTACTGAGTCCACTAAGCGCCATTATTGGCCCGAACGGCTGCGGCAAATCCAATGTGATTGATGCGGTGCGTTGGGTATTGGGTGAAAGTTCTGCCAAACATCTGCGTGGCGACTCTATGGCAGACGTTATTTTTAATGGCTCTACCGCAAGACGCCCCGTGTCAGTTGCCAGCGTGGAATTGCTATTTGACAATCAAGATGGGCGCCTAGTTGGCCAGTATTCCAGTTATCAAGAAATTGCCGTTAAACGCCAAGTGAGCCGAGACGGTGATTCTAGCTATTTTCTCAATAACCAAAAGTGCCGCCGTAAAGATATTACCGATCTTTTTATGGGCACAGGTCTTGGGCCCCGAAGTTACGCCATTATTGAGCAGGGCACTATTTCACGGCTCATTGAGTCCAAGCCTCAAGACCTAAGGGTTTTCATTGAAGAGGCGGCGGGGATCTCTCGTTATAAAGAACGTCGTCGAGAAACTGAGAATCGCATTCGTCACACCCGAGAGAACTTGGCGAGGCTCGGTGATATTCGCTCTGAATTAGCTAAACAGTTAGATAAATTGGCCGAACAGGCTGAAACCGCTAAAAAGTATCGTGAGCTAAAGCAAGCTGAGCGCAAGTGCGATGCCGAATTATCGGTATCACGCTATCATGAGTTGTTGCAGCAAACCGCAAAAATTGATGAGCAACTGGGTAAGTTAGGGGTGCAGCAAGCACAGTTTTTGGCTGAAAATCAGACCATAGAGCTGAGATTAACAGAGCTCAATTTAACGCTAAGCGAGCTTGATACTAAAGAAGCACATCAGGTCGAAGACTTTTATTTGACCAAAACGCACATCGCGAAGTTAGAGCAGTCTCTCAAGCACCGTGAGCAACAGGATGAAAGCCTGAGTCTACGACTACAAGAGCTTTCGGCGCAGATGCTCACTTACCGTGCCCGTTTAGCCGACGATGAAGCAAAACAAACTCTGCTAACTGAGCAGCAAACCAGTGCTTTGCCTGAAGCCAGTCTATTGCGACAGCAATTGGCAGAACATGATGCCGAGCTTTCTACCTTAGTTGAGCAGCTTGACTATCTGAGCGAGCAATTAACTCATTTAAATGAGGCTCATACTCAGGCAAACCTTGCCTTTGAGATGAATCGTAATCAGCTCAGCCATGCTGAAACGGATATTGCTAATAAACATCAACGGGTCGCGAGACTAGAAGAGCAAACACTGCAAACGGCAGCAGAGCTTGAACTGTTGACGTCGCAAGATATCACTGAGCAGGTGAGTGAGCTTAGTGGCGTTATTGAGCAAGAACAAGAAATTGTCGATGAACTCAATTTCCAGCTGGAAGTCAAACAACAAACTGAACAAACCTTGCTCGCCGAACAGGACGCTCTGAAAGTCAAACTTGCAGATGAGCAAGGGCGGCTATCGGTCGTGTCTCAGTTATTACCAGCCGATAAGGACGGTGATAGCCAAGAGCTATGGCAAGTGATCGATGTTACTCCCGGCTGGGAAAGCGCCGTTGATATTTTATTGTCAGGGATATTGAGTGCACCAGTGTTACCCCAAGACGACTCGCAACGTAATAGTCTAGGTGATGACCAAGATAAAGATACTAATCAAGCGCAGTTTGGTTTTGAAGCTGGAAGCACACAACTTGCGGCCATCAAGGCGCCGGTAAACCTAGCTCCCTGGTTAAAACATGTCACCTGGGTTGAGACAAAAAACCACGCCATATTGCAACGAAGTGCACTCAAGGATGACGAGTTAATTGCGACCGCCGACGGTTATCTTATCGGTGTCGATTTTATCATTGAGAAAACCCAGGCAGCAGGCTCGATTGTCGAGCTTAAAAATGAACAAATTGCCTTGCAGCAAAGTGTGGCTAATAGCCAAGCGAGCTTAGCAAGATTAAGCGAAAATCTCGCCGAGATAAAGTTATTGCTGGCGCCGCTTGTTAGCCAAGCTCAGCAAAAACAGCAGTGGATTCAAACTAAGCAGATAGAGCTTGCCAGTTTAAGTTCACAACTGCGTTCGCAGCAGCAATCGATAACGGATATCGCTTCTAGACTCGCAAAAATTGAGCAAGAATTAGTTGAAGCTAAGCAAGAGTTACAGGCCTTTGAACTCAGCGCTGAGCAGCGTAAGCTGCAACATCAGTTACTGAACGAGACACTGGAACAGACGCTGCGGGCTAAAACTCATGGTCAGCAGCAAAAAGCACAAGCGGTTGAAAAAGTTGCACAGCTAAAACCACTACGGCAGCAGTTAGAAGCCAAAGTGACGCAAACCTCAATGAGTGAGCAGAGCTTACACACTCAGTTAGTGCTCATTGAACAGCAAGTAAATCAACACCAACAGCGTTTGCTAGAGCTTGAACAAAATGAGTTGCAACTACATAAGCAATTAGAGGCTAAAGACAACGAGCTTGAAGAGGGACAGTCACAATCCCTTAAAGAACAATTAGAGCAGGCTCTGCAAGCGCAACAAATTAAGCAAGAGGCGTTAACGGTTTTAAGACAGCAGCAGGCTGAGTTACAAGAACTGTGCGATAGTGCAGGAACGAATAAAAAACAACAGCTTGCAAAGTTAGAAGACTTGACTCAATCCTCCAGCACGTTAAAGTTACGTCGTGAAGGTATAAAAGGTCAAATTGACAGTCAGCAGCGATTGTTAAATGAACAAAACGTTGATGTTGAACTAATATTATCTACATTAGACGATAAGAAGACCATGTTGTGGCGTCAAAAAGAGCTAGAACGACTACGGGCACAGATAGCACATTTAGGGGCTATCAACTTAGCGGCTATTGAAGAGTACGATCAGCAAAATCAACGTAAGTTGTATTTAGACAGTCAAGATGGTGACCTTAATGCCGCGCTAACCAGTTTAGAAGAAGCGATTCGTAAGATTGATAAAGAGACCAAGAGTCGTTTTAAAGATACTTTTGATAAAGTGAATACTGACTTAGGGATCTTGTTTCCTAAGGTCTTCGGTGGCGGAAGCGCATATTTAGCGTTAACCGACGATGACCTATTAGAAACTGGCGTGACCATTATGGCTAGGCCACCGGGTAAGAAGAATAGTACTATTCACCTTCTTTCTGGTGGAGAAAAAGCGTTAACCGCTTTATCATTAGTTTTTGCTATTTTTAGATTGAATCCAGCACCATTTTGTATGTTGGATGAGGTTGATGCACCTTTGGATGACGCCAATGTCGAACGTTTTTGTCGTTTGGTGAAAGAGATGTCCCAAAGCGTACAATTTATATATATTAGTCACAACAAGATCACCATGGAATTGGCCGATCAACTTATCGGTGTGACTATGCATGAGCCCGGTGTTTCGCGCATCGTGGCTGTTGATATCGATGAAGCGGTGGCATTAGCCGACGCAGGATAAACATAAGAAATACAGGGTAATCAATGGAAAATTTGCAGCTGGTATTGCTTCTTATAGGTGCGATAGCCATTATCGCCGTACTTGTGCACGGCTTTTGGTCCATTAGAAAACAGCAACCTAAGGGATACAAGCAAAGCCCCATGGCGGATATCAACCGTGAGCGTCGCGATGCCGAAGGTTTTGATAACGATGGGATTGGTGAAGTTAGAGTGGTCAAGCCAACGTCAGTAGACACGGCAACGAGCGATGTTAACGAGCAAGAGCCGCTGTTCACTGAGCCGGTTGAAGAAGCGTTTGAGTTAAGCCAGGCTCCTGCGGCTAAAATGAATAAGGCTCGTGTAGAACCGTCTCTATCGGCAGAAAATCCGGCTTTTAGTGATGAAATGCCAGTGCAAGAGTCTTTGTTTGCAAGTGAAGAGTCTTTATCTGCAGCTGCCGTTGAACCTCAACCAGCGCCTTTAAAGCCGGCAGCACAAGAGCCAGCAACCGTAGAAGAGCCAAAGCAAGCGGCTACAGATGAGCTAGGTGAACCACAAGATGTGCTGGTCTTACATGTTGTGGCTAAAGAGGGCGAAGAGCTTAGTGGCGCAGAGTTATTGCCATGTTTGCTAACACTTAACTTCAAGTTCGGTGATATGAATATTTTCCATCGTCATGAAGATAATGCTGGTACTGGAAAGGTACTGTTTTCGATGGCGAATATGGTTAAGCCTGGCGTATTTGACCCAGATAATATGGAGCAATTTAGCACGCAAGGTGTAGTGCTGTTTATGACGCTACCTTGTTATGGCGATGCGTTAATGAATTTCTCTATTATGCTGAACTCGGCTCACCAAATTGCCGATGATTTAGGTGGTGTGGTGCTCGACGGTGGCCGTGATGAGTGGTTAGAGAGTACTAAGCAAAACTATATCCAGCGGATCAGAGCGCAGGCCTAAGCGCAAATTGAGCATAACCATAAAAGCGAAGTTTTGAGGAACAGGGCAAATCAGATCCCAAGCCTAGGCTTTTAACACATATACATATTTGAAAGGCCGCATCAGCGGCCTTTGTTATTATTTGGACATTAAGATGCACGCTATTCAAACTGAAATTGCTCAGCTTACCGCTGAACTTAATCAACACAACTATCGCTACTATGTTGATGACAGCCCCTCGATCCCCGATGCTGAGTACGATCGCTTATTGAACAGACTGAAAGCGCTAGAGAATGAGCATCCACAATTTTGTTTAGCTGATTCGCCGACACAAAGGGTTGGCGGCGAGGCTTTGGCTAAGTTTGAGCAAATTAAACATTTAAAACCTATGCTCAGTCTAGATAACGTATTTGATGAACAAGAATTTACTGCGTTTAATCAACGTATAACCGATAAAACCGGCAGCTTAAGCTACTGTTGTGAACCTAAGCTAGATGGTCTTGCAGTGAGCATTATTTACCGTGATGGTGTGTTTGAGCGAGCGGCTACTCGCGGTGACGGCCAGACTGGCGAGAATATCACTGAAAACGTGCGCACAATTAAATCTATCCCATTGCGTTTACGTGGCGCTAACTTTCCGCCGCTACTTGAAGTGCGTGGTGAGGTGATTATGCCGCACAAGGCATTTGATGCACTTAATGAACGTGCTCGTGCTAAAGGTGAGAAATTGTTCGTTAACCCACGTAACGCAGCAGCGGGTAGTTTGCGCCAGTTAGACAGTAAGATCACCGCGAGCCGCGCTCTAGGCTTTTATGCTTATGCGTTAGGTGTGGTGGAGCCTGAGTCTTGGGAACTTGCCGACAGTCATTATGGTCAGCTTGAACAATTGCGCTCATGGGGCGTGCCCGTTAGCCAAGAAGTTAAAGTGTGCGAGTCTGTGGCACAGGTGATGGAATATTATAATGATATTCAACTGCGCCGTAGCAGCCTAGAGTTCGAAATTGACGGTGTGGTGATCAAGGTTAACCAAATTGCTCACCAATTAAGTTTAGGTTATGTAGCTAAAGCACCGCGCTGGGCAACAGCATTTAAGTTCCCTGCACAAGAAGAGATGACCCTATTAGAGGGCGTCGACTTTCAGGTGGGGCGTACTGGTGCAGTCACGCCGGTTGCTCGTTTAAAGCCGGTGTTTGTCGGTGGCGTAACCGTATCAAATGCAACCTTACATAACGCCGATGAAATTGCCCGACTTGGCGTAAAAATCGGTGATACCATCATCATCCGCCGCGCGGGTGACGTGATCCCGCAAATTGTTGCCGTTGTGGCTGAAAAGCGTCCTGATGATGCCAAAGAGATCTGTTTCCCTGCGCATTGTCCAGTTTGTGGCAGCGAAGTTGAGCGCGTCGAAGGTGAAGCGGTTGCACGTTGCACCGGTGGACTCTTTTGTGAAGCGCAGCGCAAAGAAGCGATTAAACATTTTGCATCACGTAAGGCGTTAGATATCGATGGTATGGGCGATAAAGTTGTTGAGCAACTCATTGATAAAGAGTTAGTTGCAAGCCCTGCCGATCTATTTAAGTTGACCGCCTCTGCCATGACGATGTTAGAGCGCATGGGCATGAAGTCTGCGACTAAACTTGTTGCCGCTATCGATGTCGCTAAACAAACCACTTTTGCCCGTTTCCTCTATGCATTAGGAATACGCGAAGTGGGTGAGGCGACAGCCGCAAACTTGGCTGCCTATTTTAAAACCCTTGATGCACTTAAGTCGGCGAATGAAGAAGCCTTCATTAGGGTCGATGATGTTGGCACGATTGTGGCGGCCCATCTTGCTCACTTTTTTGCCCAGCCTCATAATCTTGACGTTATTGATAAGCTGATTGAAGCTGGCGTACATTGGCCTGCAATAGAAGAAGTGGCAGAAGAAGATCTATCACTTAAAGGCCAAACGTGGGTATTAACGGGAACGTTAACTCAATTAAACCGCAATGATGCTAAAGCCAAGCTACAGGCACTAGGTGCTAAGGTAGCTGGGAGTGTATCGAAAAATACCGATTGTTTAGTCGCGGGTGCCGCGGCAGGGTCAAAACTGACTAAGGCGCAAGAGCTAGGGGTTAAAGTTATCGATGAAGAAACCTTGATTGCTATTTTGGCTTAAGGTCGATTTGCTCTAAAAGAGAGATAAATTTAACACGTGAGTTGGATTAATTTAAACGCTCCTATGCTGCTTTGGCTATGAGCTTTTTTATTGTCTGTTAATACCAATTGGATTAAGGAACTGTTCATTCAGCGTGAATTCAAAGGGCTGAGGGCAAGTTGGGAATTTGATGCGAATCGTTATTCTCGGCTCTGGGCTCCTGCTTCGCTCTACCTCTTAAATATATGTAATCGTATATGAAGAGTTTCCGGCGTAGCATGCAGTGCTTTGCCATGTTTTAAATATCACCAGCCAGTGGGAAACGCTCAAGCGTTCCACTTCTGCTTTGCATTGACTCACTAGGGAATAACCATTCTGTCATCGATGCGCCTTGAATTGAAAAGCTCAAGCGCTTCTGAATTGATTAAATACTTAATGTAATTGGTATAAAGCTTGAAAATCATTTAATTGCCACCACATCTAACAGTAGGTTTAGCTTAAGCACTGACTTGTCGTCTTGAGTCATCAATCAAAGGAAATGGTTTGAATTTTAGTAATATCACATGGCTCGATGATAAAGGACATGTAAAACCGCCAATCATGCTCTATCTGTTACTGGTGTTTATTGCCCGTGGTTGGTGTGTGTTTATCGCATCACTGACTCAAGCCAGCGATAGAGCTGCCTTAGTTGAATTATTTTACCCGCACAAAAGTGACTTCTTGCTGGCTTTAGCCGCAGGTGCAGGAGCCCTCATTGTTTATGGCGCCGTGATAGCAGAAAGAAAACGTGCGCCTAACTGGGTACGACCTGTTTTTCCATATATGAAGTGGATGCTGGTATTGCTGCTATTTATTGATGGTGGCTTACTTATCCAGCGTGTGTTGCATACATACTATGTGTATAGCTGGAGTATAGGGCTAGATGCATTGTTCTTATTCTGGAGTGGTTTATATCTATATAAGTCAAAGCGTTTGAAGCTGTACTTTAGTGACTGGAAAGAAAATGATAGCAAGGAAAAAGAATAAAAAAAAAAGACGCTGCAAGCAGCGTCTAAAGAATCTTGATTCAGAGAGTCACTCTGTACATATGATCCAAAGAGTTACAATAAAAAACCTTTAAAGATAAATAATAATCAAACTGCGACTATGACTTAGCAAGTTAAAGGACAATTGACAGTATTGCTTCTTAAACATCATCTTCGGGGCGACCGATCTTAAGAAACAGTTTCAGTATAGGGGTGTTGAATATTGTATGCAATATTCAATTTGTGGTTATTCTCGATAAAATGAGATAAATAAGGAATAACATATACTCAAACAGCGTATTTTTAACCAGACTCACTTGAATAAAACCCTCATATTGAATTTTAACGTGTCAATTTAGCTCTATTTGTCATAAAGTTGACACCAGTCTGCAGTCTAGTGAGTAAGATAATCATTATCGACTTGGCTCAGACCTAAAGCAGCATTGCCGTTAGGCTTTGGTATTAGCTGTGGGTTTAAAGAGTGCTTAAGCTTATGTACTCTGATTGGTTAGCAATAAAAATCGGCCTAAATGCCGATGCTGGAGTGACTTAAATGTCAAAGGCTGCCGAGATGCAAATTCCTTTGTCTGAGTTGAAAGTTGGTATGACCGTTAAGCTTCCTCTTTCATGGACGAACCATCCTTTTCTATTCAATCGTATCGAAATAGAGAAATTAGCACACATTGAGTTAATTAAAACGCTTAATGTGTCATTCGTGTACCTGATTTCCGGTGTTGAGTTGCTGTCAAAAAAATCTGCACCAGTCAAAGTCAAAATCGCCCCAACCCCAGAAGAGATCGCTGCTGAGTATAGCGCGCTCGTTAGAAAGTCTATTCGAATGGGCCAACAAAGGTTTACCAAGGGCGCGAGTGATTGCAGAGCAACTTTTTCAAAGTTAGGCGCCGATCCTCAAGGCGCTTACCGAAGTGCCGCAACCTTAGTTGAAGAGCTAATGGATCACCTAAAGGAGATGGAAACTCCTTACCTAACGTTGGTGAATGCGGGCGACAATATATCGGTTAACCAGCACGGTGTATCGGTAGCGGTGTTATCTATGATCCTTGGCCAAGCACTGGATATGACTCACTCACAGTTGCGCGATATTGCCATGGGAGCGCTATTTCACGATATCGGTAAGCAGAAAGTACCGGACGTGATCCGACGCAAAAAAGGCCATCTATCAGAACATGAAGCCAATTTCTTAAATATGCACGCCCAGTTTGGCTATGACATGCTGAATAAGTCAGGTTTATTTCCAAGTGCCGTGTTAGATATTATTTTGCATCACCATGAATGGATTGATGGTAGCGGTTATCCTCATGGACTGAAGGGGCAGCAAATCGCCATTGAAACGCAAGTGGTGAGTTTAGCGAATGATTTCGAGCGCTTACTTAGGGCCGGTGAGGCTAGATCGCCACAAGTGGCGCTAGGTTACCTATTTAAGAACCGTGTCGATAAACATGACCCAAAGTTAATTTCGACTTTAGTTAAAGTGCTGGGGATCTACCCGCCAGGAACCTTAGTAACCCTGTCTTGCGGTGATGTAGCCAAAGTGATGGTAACCACATCTCAGGTTAAAAAGCCCATAGTCTGGAGTTGTAGCATTGATGGTAAAAATGGTCAGTTGCGATTTTTAACCGAAGAAGAGCAAGAGATTGTCGCTGTAATAAAACTTGAAGCGCTTTCATCTGCAGCGGTCAAAACACTCGATGCAACATCACCAGTAAGCTTTTACTTCAGCACCTTATAACAAGTTTCCTTATCTGTTAGCACAAAGCTAGCCTATCTCTTAGCTTGTGCTTTAAACTGACACGTATTAAGAGTTATAAATTCAGAGATAGAAAATATGATTAAATCAGTCTGTATTGTCGGCTGTGGTTGGTTTGGGCTTCCGCTCGCAAAGGCTTTGGTTGAACGCGGTGTGACTGTTTTTGGCAGTAAGCGGGAGTTAGCACAAGCGCAGGCATTAAAAGAGCAGGGCATTAATGGTTTTAAGCTTGATTTAGATGATGCACAGCTGCAACAGCCGAGTGCAGAGAAAAGTGCAGAGATAACCCAGGCACTGACTGTTGACTGTTTAGTGGTTAATATTCCTCCGGGGTTAAGAAAAGATCCCGATGCCTATTTGTCACGGCTAGCTAAGTTAAACCAACTCATAGATCATCACAGTTTCAAAAGGCTTATTTTTGTGAGTACTACGGGCGTGTATCCGTCTATCGATGGCGAACTTACAGAGCAAGACGCTAAAGCTCACTCAGAGAACAGTGAAAAACTTTTACAAGCTGAGGCGCTCTTTGCCGCTAAAGACAATGCCTGTATTGTTCGATTTGCCGGGCTGGTTGGACCTAAGCGGCATCCCGGGCGTTTCCTTGCGGGTAAAACAGAACTTGCTGGTGGC
Organism: Shewanella sp. 0m-8; assembly: GCF_052977265.1. Lineage (NCBI taxonomy): Bacteria > Pseudomonadati > Pseudomonadota > Gammaproteobacteria > Alteromonadales > Shewanellaceae > Shewanella > Shewanella sp. 0m-8. The sequence continues at coordinate 55,487 of NZ_JBRIMB010000018.1, forward strand.
AATAGTGCGGTGAACCTTGTTCATCTAAATGACTGCATTGTTGCCGTGACGACGCTATTGTTTAGTTCACCTGAGAATACAATTTATAATGTATGCGCACCGACTCATCCTACGCGCGAAGCATTTTACGCAAAAGCCGCCAGTGACTTAGGCTTAGTGATACCGCAATTTATAAAGGATGGCGCAGCAACTAAGCTTACTGGTAAGTCGATTAACAGTGATAGATTGATGACAGAATTTAGTTTCGAATATCAATTTAGTGATCCTATGGATATGCTGACCAGTTGCCACTAATGCAGAGATTAATCATTCAAGTTCGTTGAGCGCTATGCGACTCAAACTCTCAATAGACTCCTTAACGGCTGTTAATATAGAGTCCTTAACGGTTTTTAATATAGAGCCTTAAACTTGTTGTGATACAGAGTCCTTAACGGCTGTTAATATAGAGTCCTTAACGGTTTTTAATATAGAGCCTTAAACTTGTTGCGATACAGAGTCTTTAACGGCTGTTAATATAGAATCCTTAACGGCTTTTGAAATAGAGATAAACGCCAAATTTGAAACTAGGGGTAAATATGAAGTCGTTTAAACAATCACTTGGTCGAATGTTTGTTATTTTCGCCATGCTATGGCTGCCTTTGCAAAGTGCATCGGCTGCTCCTTACCAAGAAGGTGTCGATTACGTCAAAATTGGCGGGATCCCAGAGACGACGACGCCAGTAGTACGTGAGTTCTTTTCATATAATTGCGGCCACTGTTATCGCCAAGATCCATTCTTTAAACAGACTGCAGATCTTCTCGGCGAAGAGGTTCAATTTGAGCGAACGCCTGTTGGCGCTGGTCGCACTAGCTGGATTTTAAGTCAGGAGGCTTACTATCTAGCGCAAAAGTTTAATGTGACCAAGCAAGTTCACGGTAATATCTTCACCCGTATACATGAGCAAGAGGGCGCTTTTACACGGCCTGAACAGTTAAGAGACTTTTTTGTAAGTCAGGGGCTTAATGCACAAGAGGTTGAAGCGGCGATGAATTCGACAGACGCTAAGCTCGCCTTGATGAATTATGATACTCAGGCTCAATTAGCTGAAATTCGCGGCGTACCCTCGCTTGTGGTTAACGGTAAGTACCTTGTAAAGAACCCGGGTAAGACACCAGAGGATTTAGCCAAACTGGTACGCTACTTGAGTACACTTGAGGAAGACAGCAAGCCATAACGGATTTTGCCTTATAGCCTTCTTGTTATTGATAAGCTCACTTAACCGTGGGCTTTTTGTTATTCAAACCCCAATAATCACAGCGTTCAAAATCACAGATGTTCAAACATCACAGCGCTCAAAATTACTGATATTCAAAAATCATATTGCTCAAAATTACAGGCCACCATAATCACTAATACCTCTTCCCAAAGGATAATCTCACCACATCACCAAGCGCGATGCTTTCACAAAGAATATGAAGGTAAAGAACACGCACGTTAAAGGCTTGAACTGTGCCTTTCTTCGTGCGAACAGTGTTCTTCGTACTGAGGCGCTTTTAGTTAATAATGAGCTCAGCTGAGGCGAAACATACCGCTATGAAAATTGTGAGGGATGTGATAAAACCAAATAAAACTAGAGTCTTATGCTCGATAGTTTACCGTGAAATTGATAAGTTATTGAAAATAAATTGTTTGAGGAAAGGATGTAGAGACCTCTACATCCTTTCCTCAAACTGCAAAAGTACTGTTTGGCGTAATACTGTTTGGCAATGATGGAGTATGAATGAACATTGAAGTTAATCTCGACAGGAATATAAATGAAGATGAAGTTATCGATTTATATAAGGCGAATGGATGGTCTTCTGCTGATAAACCCGTAGAACTGATGGCTGCATTAACAAACTCTCACTCTTTAGTAACCGCTAGGTTTAATGGCAAATTAGTCGGTTTAGGAAATGCCATATCTGATGGCCACTTAGTAGTTTATTATCCTCACATGCTGGTTCATCCGGATTATCAAGGGAAAGGTATTGGGCGAAAAATGATGGCAGTGTTCCAATCAATATACGGTCATTTGCATCAACAAATGCTAACGGCAGACGGCGAGGCTATAGATTTTTATAAAACCTTAGGTTTTGTGCGCGCGGGTAAAACTGAGCCTATGTGGATATACTCGGGAACGGAGCATTAACGGCATAACAAACACGGCTAAGCCGCCTTCTCATCGCGTATGTTGAACATGCCCTGACTCGTTGCAGTGATGTGTTACTGTGATTTGTTTTTGGGCGTTTTGATTGAGGGACATACCATAAAGTGGGTTGTTACGTTATATTGACACCATTGACTTAAGTACGGGCTTGCAACAAAGAAACTGCTATGGAACAAGACGCTATAAAAGAACACATCCAGCTATGGTTATCTCGGACAGTTGCAACTGGAGCTGTTAGAGACTTGTTCGATTCTTCAATCGCAATGGGTTGTGATATCGGCAATATTAGGCCAGAAAATCAAGATAGAGTTGCATGCGTACAAGTGCAAGTATCTGCTACTCACTCTTTCATCATTGGGATTTTATGTGATGGAATGGGGGGAATGGCCTCAGGTGCACAATGTGCTAGCCTAAGTATCGGTTCATTTATAAGCAGTTGTATAAGGAATCGACAGCGTTCCTTGGCTGAGCGATTAATAAAGGCTGTTGAAGATGCAAACACCGATGTTTATTCACTCTTTCAAAGTAACGGCGGCGCGACCTTATCGGCTTTTATTTACGATAGTCATGGCCAATTTGAAGCTATAAATGTGGGTGACAGCCGTATATACGCAAATTTTGCTCACGGTATTAAACAGTATTCTAAAGATGATACTTTTGCAGGGCAAAATGCAGATGCGGCAGGGGTACATTTAAGTAAAGGCTTGTTGCAATATGTCGGGGTTGGTCCTGAATTAAAAGCACAATTAGTGGGCTTGCCAAAGTACCGTAATATAAAACGGCTCATTTTGACGTCTGATGGCGCGCATTACATTGAAGCGAATACCTTTAAGCAAATTTTGAATCAGAAGTTACCGGCCTGCGAGCTTTGTAACAGACTCATTCAAGTTTCAAAGTGGTGTGGTGGCTATGACAATACCTCAGTGTTAATTGTAAATGACGTGCTCAATCTTTTTGCGCAGCCAGAGCAAACATCTTTACCGCCTGGTACGGTTAAGCTTTGCGACCCGTTTGGGGAAATACAATTTATCGGTGCGATAGCACCAGTTGACAAGGTATAAAACTCTGTCGACTAGGCTAACCTTAATTAATATCTTACTGATTTATAATGGTTAGCCTTTTTATTGAGCCTAGTTTCAGTTTTGTACTTGCTAGTGGGTAAATAACACTGCTGTCTTTGATGTGAATGTTAATCATGAAGTTATTTTTGAAGCGGTTGTTGTTACTGTGGATCTGGATTCTCTTAAGTTTTAATCTTGGTGCGAATGCTGGAAATACCGCGGTATATGGCGCCTTAATGCCTTTGGGACCATCATTTATGGCTGGTGATTATGTTAGCTATGGCTTTTGGTCTAATGATATTGAACTTTATATGCTGCTTCTGTGGTTTATCGGATTAGTGACTTTTTTATTCAATCGTAAACTGATCGTTTTATATTTTTTAGTGTTAATTTTAGCTCAAGCCGTGTTCATTGAGATGGTTAATGACCAATTATTAACATTGACCGGTTATCTGTTGCTTATTCCCGTAGAGCTTTGTTATTTAATGGCATCATTCATAGTCCTCAAAAAACATCCTACTAAAAAAGCTCTAGGGCAGGCATAAGGCTATTGTGGCTTAAGTTTAATTGGGTCAGTCATACGCCTTACTGCCCAATCTTTCCCTGATCAGTCTTGGCCGCTTTACTGAATTTGTTACCGAGCTCTTTGCAATTTAAGTATGTAGTTGCTTTCGCATATTATTAGTCTGACCTTCTTAAATCCATTTCCAGAATAGGACCGTTTAACGTAGTTTTGTAATCAGTCACTAGGTATGAGACATGTTGTTTTTTTGTTCGCACGCGTTATTTTGTGGTTACATTTGATGTGGCTTAAATAAAGGAGTATGTAAAACTAGTTCTGATGTCATGTTTACTATATTTTTCAGCATATTCTAATGCAGGTAATATTAATCCCTACCCTTACCCTGTAATTGAGTGTAAGGCATGCAGCATAGAAGAGATAGAAGTTGTAGTTTCTAAATTGGCAAAGCTTGATGAAGTTTTGACTGTTGCATTAGTTGACCCATACAAAGGGAAAGCATATGCGTATAGTGTAGAAAATATATAGATAAGCATAGCGTAGCTGAAGATGATAACGCACGGCACCTTTGGCGAACTCAAAGATGCTGGTGGCAATACTATTGCTGTTACCGCTGAATGCCCCTGGTTAAACAACCAACAGGGTAAAAGCTGCATCCCAGCGGGCACATATCAAATAAGCCGTCATCAAAGACCGAGCAAGGAAGTCTGCCTCGCTATTATAGGCCCTACACTAGGCGTCTTACCTAGTCGAGGAGTTGCTTGGCTTTAAACTAAATTTTTATCTTAATCACTCTAAGCCAAAGCTTGTGACTCGACTTTTGCCAAACTTATCGACCAACAGAAGTACAGCTTTTTTGCCAAACCACCCGAACCGTTCTGCCAAACTTCGCGGCGCGCTACAATTTTTGGCTATTTTCGATTACTACCTTGGTCTAAGGTTTTGCTTGAAAAACACTCAAGCGTTACGTTGGCGTCAACTTGTAACTACTTGTTAATTAGTTGTTTTTTGGTTTATGCCTCTAAGGTTTCCGTTAGCGTTAGACTAAGGTCGCGATTGTTGTTCCCTCAGTGCTTGTTAGATTAACTCATGACTTAATATAAAAATCAGCACATGGGAGTCACTATGAGTTTTGAAAGCAATGAGAAGGCAGAGGGATATTGGCGCGAGAATTTGCGTCTAGTACTTGGTTTACTGGCCATATGGGCTGCGGTGTCATTTGGCTGCGGTATTTTATTAGTAGATGTGCTCAATGAGATCCATTTCATGGGCTTTAAGCTAGGGTTCTGGTTTGCACAACAGGGTGCAATGTATGTGTTTGTGGCACTTATTTTTGTCTATGTCGCTAAGGCGAACGCATTAGACAAAAAATATGATGTACATGAAGACTAATTCTAACCCAGCCTAACCCATATAATAAGGAATCATGAGATGGACGTACAAACACTAACATATCTGATTGTAGGGTTTACATTTGCCCTGTACATCGGAATCGCGATTTGGTCTAGAGCCGGATCAACCAAAGAATTTTATGTTGCAGGCGGTGGTGTTCACCCTGTAATGAACGGAATGGCTACCGCTGCCGATTGGATGTCTGCAGCGTCATTTATCTCACTCGCGGGTATTGTTTCATTCGTCGGTTACGACGGTTCGGTATACCTCATGGGTTGGACTGGCGGCTATGTTCTATTAGCGCTTTGTATGGCGCCATACCTTCGCAAGTTTGGTAAGTTTACTGTGCCTGACTTTATTGGTGATCGTTATTATTCTCAAGCCGCGCGTACGGTTGCAGTCGTGTGCGCCATCTTCATCTGCTTTACTTATATCGCCGGACAAATGCGTGGCGTAGGTGTTGTATTCTCCAGATTCCTTGAAGTTGAAGTTGATACGGGGGTTTATATCGGTATGGCGGTGGTATTCTTTTATGCTGTGTTAGGTGGCATGAAGGGGATTACCTATACGCAGGTTGCACAATACTGTGTACTTATTTTTGCTTTCATGGTGCCAGCTATCTTCATTTCGGTGATGATGACAGGTCATGTTATTCCACAAATTGGTTTTGGTGCTGAATTAGTCGATGCTGCTGGTAATGGCACGGGTGAGTTCTTGCTTGATAAACTCGATGGATTGTCCACAGAGCTTGGCTTTTCCCAATATACTGAAGGTTCTAAGAGCATGATTGATGTGTTCTTTATTACTGGCGCATTGATGTTCGGTACAGCGGGTCTGCCCCATGTTATTGTGCGTTTCTTCACTGTACCTAGAGTGAAAGATGCACGTGTATCTGCGGGTTGGGCACTTGTCTTTATCGCTATCATGTACACCACTATTCCTGCGCTTGCGGCGTTCTCTCGTGTGAACATGATTGAAACCATTAATGGTCCTGAAATGGCGGGTACACCTTATGAAAACGCACCTGAATGGATTAAGAATTGGGAAAAGACAGGATTAATTCAGTGGGAAGATAAGGATGATAACGGCCTTCTTTATTACTCAAATGGTCCTGAAAATGAGATGAAGATTGACCGCGATATTATGGTTCTTGCAACACCTGAAATAGCTAACCTACCAGCATGGGTGATTGCACTGGTGGCTGCTGGTGGTCTAGCGGCAGCTCTATCTACCTCTGCGGGATTATTGCTTGTTATCTCTACATCGGTATCGCATGACTTATTGAAGAAAAACTTTATGCCGGATATCTCCGATAAGAAGGAGTTGTTGTATGCACGTATTGCCGCTGCTGCCGGTATTGTGATGGCAGGTTACTTTGGTATTAATCCACCTGGGTTTGTGGCTGCGGTGGTCGCGATTGCTTTCGGTCTGGCTGCATCGTCACTGTTTCCGGCAATCATTATGGGGATTTTCTCTAAGACAGTGAATAAAGAAGGTGCCATCTCAGGTATGGTTACGGGTCTATTGTTTACAGCGTCTTATATTGTTTACTTCAAGTTTATTAACCCAAGTGCTAACACTGCTGACAACTGGTTATTTGGTGTTTCACCAGAAGGTATCGGTCTATTAGGCATGTTGATTAACTTTGGTGTGGCATTTGCCGTCAGCAAAGTAACCTCAGCAGTTCCACAAGATGTAGTTGATATGGTTGAGTCAATTCGTTTCCCTAAAGGCTCAGGAGAAGCACAAGATCACTAATTGATGTGACCATTGTGAGACAAACACAAAGAGCGCTTCGGCGCTCTTTTTTATATTGGCTAACACTGGCCTTTAGTCGAATAGAGCTAATAAGGAAAAGCGCGATATAGTAAATGATCGTTTGTTTGCGGGAATAACTTAATGGATGCCAGCGAATTACAGCCCATCATGCAGTTTTTACAACAGAGAGTCCCATTTGATTCGTTAGATGAAGGTGCCTTATCTCGCTGCTGCCATGCCTTAACAATTGGTTATTACAGTAAAGCCTCTGCTTTTGTGCCGTTAGATCCTAATCACCTTCAGCTTTATATTGTGCGCAGTGGAGCGTTTGAAGTCCGTGATAAAAATGGTGAATTGCTCGATAGGCTAGCTGAAGGAGACTACTTTGGTTTTCCTTCGTTACTATCGGGTGAAGAAGCCAGTAACCGAGTCGCGATTTTAGAAGATGGTCTGGTTTATCACTTGCCTCCACAGATGTTTGACTATTTGAGAAAAGAGAGTCGTGAGTTTGACCGTTTTTTCAATCGAGCTTTTGCAAAACGGCTGCGACATCAAGGGCGGTTTAAAGCTAAAGAGCTGACGACGACTAGTCGCGTCACTACGTTAATGTCGACCTCTCCTTTGACGATAGACATGAAAGCGACAGTCTCTGAGGCGAGCAGATTGATGCGGGACTCACGTGTGTCGTCGGTTTTGGTTATTGATAATCATAAATTAGTCGGGATCTTAACCGATAAAGATCTGCGTAATCGGGTCTTGGCGGAAAACTTTGATGGTCACTTGCCTGTGCATCAAGCGATGACAACCACACCAGTGACGATAGAGTCTAACTCTTTAGTATTTGAGGCGATGCTGTTGATGAGTGAGCACAATATTCATCACCTTCCCGTTGTTGATCATGGTGTGGCAACTGGTGTGGTAACCAGTACCGATATATTGCGGGGGCAAAGTTCGCAACCACTGTTGCTTATCGGTGAAATTGAGCGGCAAAAAGACCTGCAAAGTTTAATTCAGGTGAGTAAACAAATTCCATTACTGCTGCAAAACCTGATCAGTGCCGATGCTAGAGCCGAGGAGATTGGTCGAGTGTTGACCTCGGTAACTGATGCTTTAACGCGGCGTTTGATTGTGCTCAATCAACAAATATTAGGTGAGGCACCAATGGCCTTTTGTTGGTTGGCTTTTGGGTCGCAGGGACGACAAGATCAAGCGGCATGTTCAGATCAAGATAATGGCTTATTGCTTGCCCATGAGCCGGATGAAGCTGCACAAGGTTATTTTGATGCTCTGTCTCATGCAGTATGCAAAGGCTTAGACGAATGTGGCTATATTTATTGTCCTGGCGATATTATGGCGCAAAACCCTAAGTGGCGAATGTCGCTCGAGAAGTGGCTGCACGTCTTCAACAGATGGGTGAATACACCTGAGCCTAAGGCGTTGATGCATGCGAGTATTTTTTTTGATATGCGCTCAGTTTATGGTCCCAAGACGTTATTTGATGGTTTGCAAGACACGGTACTTAATAATACGAAAGGTAACGATATCTTTCTCGCGAGCTTGACCGGTAACTCATTAACGAGCGCGCCACCGCTTGGTTTCTTCAGAAAGTTTGTTTTAGAGCGCGATGGCAGTGAAGTGAAGGGGATTGATTTAAAACATAAAGGTAATGCCTTGATTAATGACATTGCAAGGGTGTATGCGTTATCTGCTGGCATTAAAGAGGTTAATACCGCCAAGCGAATTCGTGCCTTGATGGATCAAAATATCATTAACCGCAAAGATGCACTCAATCTTGCCGACGCCCATGAGTTTATTGCGCATATGCGTTTGTCTAATCAGGGCTATCAGTACACGCATTCACTGCCTGTGACTAACTACTTAATGCCGCAAAACCTATCTTCCTTAGTGAGGCACCAGTTACGTGATGCATTTAAGGTGGTGCACGATGGGCAGGTTGGGCTCAAGCTTAAAATGATGCGAAGTTACTAGGTAGTCGATATTTAGGGTGCGATAAAAAGGCTAAATCTTGAGAAACTTATATTTAAAAACTCGGTTACAGTTAAATGCATTGCTCAGTAAACAAGAGGTGATAGCTGACTATTATCGGGCGTTAACTCTGCAGTTATCTATGCCTTTACCTCAGGTTCCCTTGATGGCGTTTGATTTGGAGATGACAGGACTTGATAGCAAATTAGACCAAATTTTGAGTATTGGGCTTATTCCCATTGAAAACGGTTTGCTTCAAGTCGCAAAATCTAAGCATCTTTTGGTGAGTATCGAAGGGAGCGTAGGTGACAGTGCCGTTATTCATGGCATCGTTGACAGTCAACTGGCGCAAGCTGTTAGTGTTAAGCAAGCGATGGCGTGGTTTTTGGCTCAGACCCAGGGGCATGTATTAGTGGCTCACCATGCACCTTTAGATCTGTGCTTTTTAAAAGCCGCACTGCAACGTTGTTACGGCCAGACCGTACAATTTGTCGCGATTGACACCATGGCTGTTGAGAAGAAACGTTTACTAAGGCAGCATGATGTGCTTAAAGAGGGCACATTAAGACTTGATGCTTGTCGAAAGCGTTATGGTCTGCCTGTTTACGCAGCCCATAATGCAGCGGTTGATGCGTTATCTTGCGCAGAGTTACTCTTAGCTCAGATGGCAGGTATCGCGGGTAATGATGAACTGAGCCTGCATGATCTATTAACTTAAGTATCGGCTAATGAAGTGATGCTTAGTTTGTGGTTATCTAAAACTAGCTTTAGCTAAGCTCGTCTTAACTAAGTCTGTTTTAACTAAGTCAGCTTCAGTTAGCTTAGTTGTGTTAATTGGCTTTACCTAAATTAATATCGTTAATTCTGGGGGCGTTCGGTTAGTTGGGACTAAGGCGCTTTATTTTCTTTCCCCACTTGATAAGAACTTGGTAAATATCTTCTTTTTGGTAGGGCTTACTTATAATTTCATTCATGCCACATTGGAAACATTGCTGTGTTTCAATTGAGGTGGTACTTGCCGTTAGCGCAATGATCGGCTTTTGGTAGCCTTTTAGTCTGAGCCTTTTCGTGGCTTCAAATCCATCGACCACAGGCATACGACAATCCATAAATACGATGTCTACCTGGTGCTGCTCTAGATAGCTTATCGCTTCTAAGCCATTTTTGGCGATAGCTGGCTTGATGTTATATTTGGCTAAAATCATCTCAATCAGCATTTGGTTCACAGAGCTATCTTCTACCACGAGTACTGTGATGCTATCGATTTGAACATCGGTTGCGGTTGGCGTCACCGCCTCTATTACCGCATCGGATCGCTTTAATGGCAAGCTGATATCAAATTGAGTGCCATGGCCTAACTGGGAGTCTAATTTGATTTTCCCGCCCATTTCACCGATTAAATATTTGCAGATTGCGAGTCCTAATCCAGTGCCTTCATAGGCACGATTACTGGAGTTATTGACCTGGGTGAATGGGTCGAACAAGGTATCAAGTTTATCTTGGGGGATCCCGCAACCCGTATCGGCTACCGAAAAACAGAACTCATCTTGCTGCCATTGGATTTTAACCGTAATTTTCCCTTGTTGAGTAAACTTGATGGAGTTACCAATTAGGTTGACCAGTATTTGTTTAATTCTGTCAGGGTCGCCGACTAAGGTTTCAGGTATATCTGTGTGATACTCAAACGCAAACTCTAGAGTGGACTCTTCAGCTCTGATTTTGAAAATATCGTAGACCATCTGGCAGAGCTTTTTAGGTGAAAAATCAACTTCTACTATCTGCAACATACCCGCATTCATTTTACTGAGATCGAGTAGGTCGTTAATGATCACCCGTAATAACTCACCGGATTGGTGCATAGTGCCAAGCAATTGATGCTGATGCGGCGTTAACTCAGTGTCACTCATAAGCTCTGCTGAGCCTAATAGACCATTGAGTGGGGTTCTGAGTTCATGGTTTATCATGGCAACGAAGTCTCTTGTCGACTGCTCAGAGAGTTCAGCTCGCTGCTTTTCTTTGATGGTTTTAGCCAGCAGTTCTTGTCGTTTATGAGCGGCGCTGATCATGTCACAAAAAAGCAGTAGCTGCTTTTCGATGGTGTGTTGCCAAGACCGAGGGGAGTCTAATACTAAGGTCAAGCTACCTAGTATCATTTCTTCAGCGTTAATAATGATTTTTATCTGACGGTAATCATCTGTCCAGATAAGCGGTGATAAGGCGTGGTTATCGGTGTTGATAAGCCCTTTATCACCAGCATAAAAAGAGTCGAATTTTAGCTCATCATTTATGGATTTAAATCTTATTTTACAGGATTTTATCTCATCAACCCCAATCAGATCGTCGAGTAAGCGTTGCAGCAAAATATTTGAGATCGGTTTTTGTAAAAATAGTTGATTAAAGTCCAAAAGGATTGATTCTAAATAGGTTTTAAAGTGCAGTAGAGCGATATCCTGCTCCGACTTTTCCTTTATGTTGATCAGTGAGTCTTCGACTCTTTGCTTGGCGATATAGAGCTCACGACTTTTTTCTTCCAATAGCTTTTCTGCAAGCTTTTTGGCTGCTTTTTCCCGTTCTATTTTCCTGGTCAGCAGTTCAACTCTTTTGCTTAACTCGTTTATTTCATCATTTGGCATAATAGACATGACCCTCAAATTAAATACAGGTCATGGTGAAGCGGACTTCAGATTGATCAGCGACAATCGGTTCCATTTTGATATCAATGTTTTCATTAAAGTGGTCGGCGCAGCCTTGGATAAGGCCAAAGCAAACATGGGCCATACAACGTGCAGATACATAGTCCATGATTAATTGGCTCTGTGTTGAGCTGATAAAGGTAAAGCTAGGAGGGTTCGAGTTGGGGTAGAGTTTTTTGACTTCGATATGTATATATTCTTCAACGCTTTTTATAAATTCAAACGTTGATGCCGATTGGCCTTCAAGCCCGGGCATGCTGTTATACAATATTTTGAAAATCGCTTTACCATAAATCTGTTGTAAGTCTTCTGCTGAGATCCCGGTAAGTTTACTTAAGGTGATGATCAGATTAACTAAGTCTTTGTGATCATAGGTCCCCACACTGGTATAAACGCCATCATTGTTGTTTTCATCTAACATCTGTTGGCAGATCTCTAAGCCAAAAGTGTTCTCAACAAGCTCAATAAACTCGGAAAAAATAATCCCTTTCATGTGCTGCTCCTTATCGGTTCCACACTATTTAAAGTAGTGTATTAACGGCAAGCATTCAATGCCTTAGATGACTTTGTATAGAGCTTTTTTATTTGTGTTAGACGGTCATCATCTTAAGCTCCAGCTTCTCTCTTGTGAGTGCGTGCCTTTTTACAGCCAGTTATGTGCCTAGGAAACAGGATATAGCACCGAGCTTAAGTATGTATCGTCTTTAGTTACATTTTTTATGTTCACCCATAGTCGGCAGTTGGATAGATTATCTATAGTTATACCCATCAGTATAAAGATGTGTTCGCTCAGCGAGACTCATTAACAGGAAGAATAAATGGCATTACCGCTAATATGGTTAGGCGCTGCTGCAGTGGGCGCGGCAATTGTGGCTGAAGAGCGAGAAAAGCAAAAGACGATTGCACTAAAGCGGCAGCAAGGCCAGGCAAGTGCTAAACATGTTAGTGGTCAGTCTGCCATACTGGCACCGAGCCTTTGGAAGACTGGGGCTAAAAAAGTCGAACCTATGCCTGGGGCGATAGTTTGTTGTTTTGTGTTTGGTGTGATCGAGCATACTGGAATTTGGCTAGGTGATAATACGCTGGTAGAACTACACGGCAGTGGTTTAGTGCGGGCGGTCTCAACCCAACGTTTTTTGGCGGGGCGCAGTGGCAGTCGTATCTATCAGGCCTGTAATCACTTGCACCAGCCGTTGATTGGCACTGAGGTGCTGCAAAGAGCGAAGCAGTCCATCTTTAGTTATCGAGAGTATGATTTGTTTGATAATAATTGCCACCGCTTTGTATGGCATTGTTTAAGTGGCGAGGAGCGGGCTTTATCGAGCTTTGGTAAACTAAATAATCAGATTGGTCGTTACTTTTCTGAAGCTGTCTATTGGGATGAGCTGAAATTGTAAAATCCGCTTTAAATCTGATATAAAAAAACACCGATATAAATCGGTGTTTTTATGTTTGCGAGAGTCAGTTTTTAACTCACCGTTTTAGCATTGAAAATGCTTTATCCGCAGAAATGTTTTACCGCTTTTGCAACAAGCTCGATACCTGTTTTATCGCAAGGTGGTAACTCTGCGTCGCTAGTATTAATTGGTGTGACTCTATCACCCCACTTAATTAATGCCGCAGCAGATGTTAGGCCAGCGCCAAATGCACAAGACAAAATGGTTTGGTTAGGCTGGATCTTGCCTTGCTCTAGCGCATCACAAATAGCAATTGGAATCGTCGCAGCAGATGTATTACCGTAGTTAGCAATATTCACAATCGCTTTTTCTTTCGGGATCTTCATACGGTTAATTAACGTATCAATAATACGCTCGTTGGCCTGATGAGGAATAACCCAGTCGATCTCTTCTTTATCGATACCACATTTTTCGATAACTTTAGCGCTTAGCTTACCCATACCGGCAATCGCGCGCTTAAAGATCTCTTGACCATTAAACTCGATATAGAAATCTAAAGAAGAGGCTTCAAATCTATCCATTGCAGTGCCGAAGCCTGCTTTAAGGATATCGCGACCATCTGGATCGTTATTAAGCTCGTAGCCTAAAACACCAATAGCTTCATCTGTGGCTTCAACTACAACTGCACCTGCGCCATCACCAAATAATACAGCGGTATCACGACGAGACCAGTCAAGGAAGAAAGATAAGCGCTCTGCACCAATCACTAAGACCTTCTTACACTGGCCACTTTTGATCTGTGAGCTAGCTAGACCTAAGCCATACAAAAAGCCACTACATGCAGCGTTGATGTCAAAAGCTGCGCAAGTAGCGCCGACATCAGCTTGCACTGTTGAAGCGATATTTGGGATCAGAGTGTCTGGTGTTGCAGTGGCTAGAATAATCATATCTAGTTCACTACCATCGATACCCGCTGCGGCGAGTGCTCGTTTAGCGGCAACAGAGGCCAGTTCAGAGGTGTTAACGTGACTTATATGTCTTTGGCTGATCCCAGTGCGCGGCTTAATCCACTCATCTGAGGTTTCGATAAATGTTGCAAGATCATGATTTGTTAGGGTTGCAGGCGGAACACACTTTCCCCAACCTGTAATAGTAGCGTACTGCATCTAGGTATTCTCTTAACTTAAAAGGCAGAACCTGAGCTCTGCCTTATGGGATCTGTATAAGTGAAGCTTAGCAATAAAATTGCTAACCAACAGTGAGCTAGCCCTCTTGTTGGCTAACTAATACGCGGATCGCTTCGGCAGCGTGTAGGATATGAGCGCGTAATAGTTGGACAGCTTTTTCGATATCTTTCTTCTTACAAAACTCAAGTAACTCACGGTGATCTTGTTGAGCTTTAGGTACACCGCTTGCTAAAAATAGCTGTAATCGAACGTAACGGTCACAGTTAGTATTTAATCCTTGAACCACTTCAAGAGTGTGTGGACGATTTGCCGCACTGTAGAGACAAGTATGGAATTGTGAGTTTAGACCACTCCAATTTTCAATTTGCTCTTCATCTTGGAAAGCCGCGTCCATTTCTTGCAGAATACTTTCGGCTTGGTTGAGATCTTCTTCACTTAAATTCGGTATTGACTTAGCAAGTAAGTCGCCTTCAATCAGTGCTCGTAAATCAAAAAGTTCGGTGACATGTTCTGCAGAAAGCAATGTTGCTGTAGCCCCTTTATGGGCTTCAAACTTAACTAAGCCTTCGGCTTCAAGTTGCAACAAGGCTTCTCTTACCGGAATTCGGCTAACATTCAATTCATCTGCTAAGGCGCTTTGACGTAAGGGTTTGCCTGCCGCGATTTCACCGGAAAGGATTTTTTCCCTAAGCACCTCGACCACAATTTGTGTGCGAGTTTTATGGACGATAGGTGTTGTTCTGCTCATAGTTCCCGATTTTTTTGTTATTAATACAAGTTGATCCGTCCTAGGTTACCGCTAATGCCATTATAATGAAAGGGGAACCGATGGTTTCCCTTTCATATTTTTGACATATTTAAAAAGTGATGACGCCTTTTTCACCTGCAATGACGCGGGTCGGCAACAAGCTTTCTGGCATATTTTGATAACATATTGGTCGTTCAAAACGCGCCATAGCCGCTGAACCTACAGAGGTTGTACGGCTATCTGTGCTAGCAGGATAAGGGCCACCATGGTTCATTGAGTGACAAACCTCTACACCCGTAGGCATTTGATTGAATATTAGGCGGCCAACATTAAAGGCAATCGCTTCAATCAAAGTTTTATTCTCTGCAAATTCAGTCGCTAAGCCGTGTACAGATGCAGTAAGTTGACCTTCAAGCTGCTCAGCGATGTCTTGCATTTGTGCGCTATCGTCACATTCAACCAGCACTGCACATGGGCCAAATACTTCCTGTTGAATAGCGTTTGATGCAAGAAAGTCAGTTGCAGTCACTTTTAACGCCGTAGGGCGTGTAAAGTGATTTGCAGGTGAAGACTCACCTTGAGCAATTAGTTCAACTTTAGGGTTGGCTAGCAACGCTTCAATCTGTGATTGGTATGCGCTAGCAATACCAGCAGTCAGCATGCTCGCAGCGCTTTGTGAAGCAACATCTTGTGCTAGCGTCGCTTTATAGCGATTTAACGCCTCACCTTTAACTGCCACAATGACGCCTGGGCTAGTACAAAACTGGCCGTGGCCCATAAGCATGGACTGCACTTGAGTCGAAGCCAGGCTTTCAGCTTGTTCTTCTAAAATATTAGCCAAAATAAACTGTGGGTTAGTTGAACCTAGCTCGCCATAAAATGGTATTGGCTCAGGGCGCGCAGCACAAAGATCCGATAAAATTCGACCGACTTTGAGTGAACCTGTAAAGCCAACAGCTTTGATCGCTGGGGAGGTGACCAGTTGCGTTGACACTTCTGGTGCAACGCCTTGTACTAAGTTAAATACACCGTTTGGCATGTCACATTTAACTGCAGCACGCTCGATTGCACGGCTAACCAATTCACTGGTTGCAGCGTGAGCGGGATGGCCTTTAACGACAATGGTACAACCTGCTGCAAGCGCCGATGCAGTATCGCCACCGGCGGTTGAGAACGCTAGCGGAAAGTTCGATGCGCCAAATACTGCTACCGGGCCAAGAGGCAAGGTGGTAAGTCTAGTATCGGGCTTAGGCAGTGGCTGTCTTTCTGGGTTAGCTAAATCGACATAGCGGCTATCGATAGGGTTTCTTAGGTTGCCCGCAAATAGTCGTAATTGGCCACAAGTACGGCCAGTTTCGCCCTGAAGGCGAGCCATTGGTAAACCTGTTTCTAAATGAGCTGTCTCTGTAATCGCTGCGATATCGGCTTGAATTTCATCGGCAATGGCTTCTAAAAACTCAGCGCGGCGCGTCGGCGCTAGGCTGCGGTATTGAGCAAATGCTTGCTTAGCCGCAGTTGTTGCACTTTCTACGATGCTTTTGTTTGCGTTAGCAAAGCGCCACACAAGTGCTTCATTGGTGACGGGATTGGTACTGTTAAATTCAGTGGCTTCGTTAGTCCAGGCACCGTTTACAAAATGCTGGCCAGAGATGTTAACTTTGTTTAAATCTGTCATGTTTACTCCTGAGTTTTAAAGCTCATTAAGAAATTCGTGCGGTTAGATGACTTGGAAGCCAAACGCGTACGGGTCGCTGTCATCAACCGTGATGGCATTTTGACCGATTATTCGTGCCCAACCTTTGATGCTTGGCATAATCGCTTTATGTTCGCCTACTGATGTTGCAGCTTCGATTCGACCGACAAATTGACTGCCGATAATACTTTCGTGGGTGTATTCATCTCCCACGTTTAATAAACCTTTGGTATAAAGTTGTGCAAGACGTGCACTGGTGCCGGTACCACAAGGCGAACGGTCGATGGCTTTATCACCATAAAAAACAGCATTGGCGCCATCTGAACCATCACTGATGGTATCGCCTGTCCAAAGCACATGGCTTATGCCGCTTACAGTAGGGTCGTCTGGATGAATACAAGTGAGTTGCTCTTGCGCGACTTTACGTACGATTGGGCTCCACTTTAAAATGTCACCGGCGCTCCAGTGGCGCAGCCCAGGGAAGTTTGTTTGTGGGTCGACGATAACGTAATAATTACCGCCGTAGGACACATCGACCTTAAGTGTACCCAGTCCTGGGATATCTAAAATTTGGTCTTGATGAGCTAAATAGGCGGCGACATTATAAATCTTTACCCAGTCCACTTTTTCGCCAGTTTGTTGATAATCGATTTTTATCTGTCCAGCGGGCACATCAATAATCAGTTGACCAGGCGTCTTTGCGGTTAATAGACCAGACTCAATGGCGGCGGTGATGGTGCCGATTGTGCCGTGGCCGCACATAGGTAAGCAGCCACTGGTTTCGATAAATAGGATTGAGGCGTCGGCGTTGTCTGAGCAAGGAGGATAAAGAAAGGCGCCTGACATCATATCGTGGCCACGTGGCTCAAACATCAATGCTTTACGGATCCAGTCATACTCTCGAAGAAAGTGTTGGCGTTTATCACTCATGGTGTCGCCAAGCAGGTGAGGGTGTCCGCTTGTTACTAATCTGACTGGGTTGCCACAGGTATGAGCATCAACACAAAAAAACGTGCCTTTTAGCATGTAAAACACTCCATTGTTATCGTTATTGATAAAGTGATTAAAGCCAGTCTTTTAATTTGCATTAAACGGCTGGCTATATAAACATCAAACTTTCAATTAGTCGATGTTGTACTTGTTTAAATCGATGCGAGTCTCAAGTGCTTGAGCAATAAGCTGCTCAACGTATGCACGCTCTTCACCGATAAGTGTTAGGCGAGGTAGACGTACATTTTCGTTACCACGGCCAACGATTTGCTCTGCAAACTTGATACATTGAACTAGCGTCGGGATAGTGCCCAAACGCAGTAGTGGCATAAACCAGCGGTAGATTTCACGCGCCTCTTCAATACGACCAGCGCGAGCTAGCTTAAAAAGGGTTACTGACTCACGCGGGAATACGTTAGTTAGACCAGAAATCCAGCCTGTTGCGCCAAGGAAAAGGCTTTCAAGAGTGATATCATCAACGCCACATAAGATGTTGAAACGATCACCGAAACGAGATCGCAGTTCAGTTAGACGGCGAGTGTCTGTTGTTGATTCTTTAATCGCCACGATGTTTTCTTCTTCTGCAAGAATCGCTGTCATTTCTAGGTTGATATCTACACCGTAACTTACAGGGTTGTTGTAGATCATGATTGGTAGGTTAGTTGAACGAGCAACAGTTTGATAATGAGTGACTACTTCACGGTTGGTACCACGATAAACCATTGCAGGTAGAAGCATAAGACCGTCAACGCCAAGCTTCTCTACATCTTGTGCATAAAGAGATGCAGCTTCAGCAGTATTTTCAGTACAACCAGATAGTACAAGAATACGGCCATTTACGGTTTCAACTGTGTGCTTGATGAATTCGCGCTTTTCTTCAGGGGTCAAAGAGGCATTTTCACCGATCGTGCCTAAAGCAATAATTCCGTTAATACCATCTCTTATTAGGTCTTCTAACATACGAGAATTTGATTCGTAGTTAATTGAACCATCTTCATTAAACTGTGTTGAGATTGCTGGAAAAACACCTTGCCAATTCACTTTCATATTAAGCCTTTATTACTGCGGTGTAGCGTTTGGAGTTAGGTGTAGATTGGTATATTGTATACGCATGTATTTAAATTGAAACCCTTTTGTTTAGAGAATGTATCTAAATAAATGATACTAAAACCACAGGAATTATTGTATACAATATCCAAGTATTAACGATGGAGCAATAAAAATATGCAGTCGATCACAATAAGCTCTGAATTAGCGAGCAATTTTAAAGATTTTGTCACTATAGATGCACACACAGAAGGCGAGCCGTTAAGGATAGTGATCTCGGGTTATCCAGAGATTAAAGGTGAGACCATTTTAGCAAAGCGCCAATACGTGCAAAAAAATTTGGATACCTACCGTAAATTACTGATGCACGAGCCACGCGGGCATGCCGATATGTATGGGGCGCTGATTACAGAGCCTGTGACAGCAGATGCCGATTTTGGCGTACTATTTTTGCATAACGAAGGTTATAGCAGCATGTGTGGTCATGGGATTTTGGCCTTGGTTAAGGTGATGTGCCAAACCGGCACAATACAATTAACGGATTCTCCTCGCATTATTAAAATCGATGCGCCAGCAGGCCTGATTACAGCAAAAGCTTATCGTGACCAAGTGGGAAAAATTCACGCTAGCTTTAAAAATGTAGATTCTTGGGCGGATGCGCTAGATTGCAGTGTGAATGTCGAAGGTTTTGGCGAGGTTAAATACGATATTGGTTTTGGCGGGGCTTACTATGCTTATGTTGATGCTGACGAGCACGGAATAAGTTGTGGTCAGGATAATGCACCGCAGTTGATTGATATTGGCCGCCGGATAAAGCATGCCGTTATGGCGACTCACCCGTTAGTGCATCCATTAGAAGAAGACTTAAGTTTTCTTTATGGCACCATCTTCACCTCTAAAAAGGTGACAAACCCAGAGGCGCATTCTCGCCATGTGTGTATTTTTGCTGACGGGGAAGTAGACCGTTCACCAACGGGGACTGGCGTTGCGGGGCGTATTGCCTTGTTATATGCCAAAGGCGAGGTTGAGCTAAATACTCCACTGATGATTGAGAGTATTGTTGATGGCAGAATGATTGTTAGTGCCTCCGCTAAATCAACTTTTCATGGTAAAACTGCGGTGATCCCAGAAGTATCAGGCCGTTCGTACATTACTGGAAAGCATCAGTTCTTTATTGATCCTGATGATGTATTTCAAGATGGTTTTATCTTGCGCTAGCCTAGTGGTTAATCAAGTGGGGAATGAGATTGGAGAAATATATATGAACGCCACGAGTCAGAGTCAGGTTCAAAGCCAAGGATTAAGCCAAAGTCATGCCGGTAAACTCACCATTGTTGGCGCAGGGATTGTGGGGCTATCGGCAGCGATTGAGCTACAACGAGAAGGGTTTAATGTCACTGTTATCGACAAAGAGGGCGCCGGAGCCGGAGCTTCTAAAGGTAATGCGGGTCACTTTGCGACTGAGCAAGTATTTCCTTTAGCGGATCCTGCAATGTTACCAAAGCTGCCGGGTATGCTATTGGATCCTTTAGGACCATTTCGCATTCAGCCGCAATATTTTTTTAAAGCATTACCCTGGTTTATGCGCTTCTTACACAATATGTTGCCATCGCGTAGAGCGAAAAACAGCCGTGCAATCAAGGCGCTGAATCAAGATTCTATCGCGGCAATGAAGTCACTCGCTGCATTTTGTGGCTGCGAAGACCTATTGGTTTTGAACGGGAGTTTATTGGTATTTGAAGGTACAGCAATAGAGGTCGTTCAAAAGGAGTTCCGCGCTTACGCTGATGCTGGCGTCGAGGTTCAATTGCTTAATGGGGAGCAAGTTAGGGCGCTTGAGCCTTCACTGAGTAACAATATTACCCATGGCTTATATTTTACTCATGTAGGCCACACTGGCGATCCGTATCGTTTATGCCAAGCGTTCGAGACAAAGTTTAAAGCCTTAGGTGGTCAGCTTATTACTGAAGAGGTTGTTAAGATAAACACGGCTAGAACCAGTTCAAGTATTCAGCTTGAGCTAGGCTCAGGTAATAGCGAACAGACTGATCGCTTGGTTATAGCCTCGGGTGCTTGGTCTAAGCCTTTTGCAAAACAATTAGGTTATTCTGTGCCGCTGGAAACCGAGCGTGGGTATCATTTGATGATGCCGCAAAAAAGCAGCCTGTCTCGTCCCGTCGCTTCATATAATCGCAAATTTATTATCACCCCTATGATTGACGGCACTCGCTTAGCGGGTACGGTGGAGTTTGGTGGTTTAAAAGCCCCCTTAGTTAATGCTAGAGCCGATTGTTTGTTCCCTCATGGTAAAGCCTTGTTGCCTGAGCTTTTTGCTGATGCTTCCGTCAGTGACGGCGAGCGTTGGATGGGCTTTAGACCGTCGATGCCCGATAGCTTGCCTGTGCTCGGGCGGAGTCAAAAACAAGCGAATGTATTTTTCTCTTTTGGGCATCAACATTTAGGGCTTACATGGTCGGCGCTAACAGCAAAACTGTTAACTCAAGAAGTACTAGGTCAGCAAGCTAATATCGACTTAAGCCCCTATAGGATTGATAGGTTTAACTAGTCTTGATTACTTTCAACCAGAATACAGGCTGATTATTTAAATGTCGGCGTCAGCGATTGTAAATGGAGTAGAAGCTTACTCTATTTACAATTCGCTTTAGGTGAATTTTATAGCTTACCCGACTATAGACTCGCTTAGGTGACAAATGATTGGGCTCTTAAAAGTTTGCGCTAGCCCAATCACTGAGTTTGTCTAAGGGTTTTGGAAACCCCAGCGAGTAAACAAAGCGATTTTCACTGTCTTCAAATACATTGCTATTTATACCCAGTAACACAAATCCCTCCTCGAGTAGTGCGCAGGCATCTTGATGACACTCAGTTTCGACGACTTTTGTAATTTTGAGCAAGATTGCTTGGGAGTTTTCGATTTCCAAGTTATCCAGGTTCTCCATGCTTTCTGTGTTCTCCATGGTCATCCTTATGCATAAGCTTCTTAGGGTATTGATATGATTAACCTAGCACATCTACGCCGATGTGACACAAACCTGAGTAAGTGAATGCATAGCTGGAAATCGCTGTTCTCAACATGATTACCACTTTTGCTAATATGAGCTTATCGCGGGTGGCTTATTTGCTGGCGAGTCTGCAGCGCACTACAATGAATAGGGCTGTTGGTATATTTAGAGGCTATACCTTCACCTACGCGTTAAAAAGCGGACTGGACCCTCGCGACAAAAAGTGGAGTGGATAATGGATGCGGATTACTTAATCGTTGGTAGTGGTTTATCTGCGTTAGTTTTTGGTGCTCTCAGTGCAAAGTCTGGTAGTAAAGTACTGATGTTGGAGGCACATCAATATCCCGGCGGTTTCGGGCATACTTTCCCAATGGGTAAACACTATCGATTTAATGCACAACTGCATTATGTCTGGAATTGTGGCGAAGGGGAGACAGTTAACAAGGTACTAAAAAAGCTTCAACTGGATAAACAGGTTACCTTCGAATCGTTTGATCCTGAAGGCTTCGATCATATGAGAATGCCGGGATACCAGCTGGATATTCCCTATGATACAGAGCTACTGCTTAAAAGACTTAAATCCATTTTTCCTGCCCATGGGACACAATGCACGGCTTTTATCGATGAAGTAAGGCGAACGGCCGATGGTTTAGCAGTGCTATCAGGCGACGAACGCTATAAGAATATATTCACAAATTTAAGAGAAACGGTAACCGCGTGTAGAAACATAAGGATTACTCTGCAGCAGGCCTTTGATAAACACCATTTACCGCAAGAAGCGCAAACACTACTGGCTCTTCAGTGGCCTGATTTTTTACTGCCTCCTAATCAGCTTTCATTTTGTGCCTGGGTTCTACTATTTACCGGATATCAGAGGGGGGCCTACTACCCGACACATCATTTCGATCATGTCATCAATTCGTTGGTCGATACGATTACTGCTAATGGTGGGCAGATCATCTATCAGACTCAAGTTGATAAATTTATCGTCGACAATAATCGGGTTATAGGGGTTGAAGCAAGAAACCTTGTCAACGAGGAGGTGAGCCGCTATCAAGGTAAGCGCACTATTTGTAATATGGATCCTAAAAAAGCGGCTCATTTAATCGGTATAGAAAAGTTCTCTTTGAGGCTCAGAAAACAATTGGATTATGCCTACTCCCCTTCAAATTTTATGGCCTACTGTGTGGTCAAAGATATCAAGTTAGAGGACTATGGTTTTGGTAAGTGGAATATCTTCCACACCAGTCATCAAGATCTTAATACCGCTTTTGATACCATGTATTACCAGCATGATTATTCGGCTCCCAGTTTTGCAATTTCTACCCCAGGTTTTTTAACTCATGACTGTTCTGACAGGCCTGAAGGGCAGCAGGTAATAGAGTTTTTAACTGTTGCTGACTACCAATACTTTAAAGCGTTAAAACAAAGTGATCCCAGAGCATATCGAAACAAAAAACGAGAGATATTTGACGCAATAATCGATACGGTTGAAAAACATTATATTGCAGATTTCAGAGAGTACTTGGCATATAAAAATACCGGTAGTCCGACGACGAATGAAAACTTTTGTTGGTGTCCGCAGGGGAACTCCTATGGTTCGGCGATGACTCCAGCTTATTTCAACTTGTGGCGATTAACCGAGAACAGTTCATTGAAAGATTTCTATTTCTGTAACGCTTCATCTGGTTATGCAGGGTTTGCAGGGACATTCTGGACTGGTGCAAAGCTGTATCAGAAGCTGAGCGGAGAACGTATTTAATCTCCGATTGAATGATGAATTGAGCCCCACATCTTTTCGGTAATATGAGAGGAGAGAGGAAGCATGAAGTTTGCGATTATCGGTGGCGGTGCTAGTGGCATGGTGACGGCATACTACCTGAGTAAGCTTGGGCACAGTGTCACCGTATTTGAGAAGCAGTCTATGCTTGGTGGTCATATTCGTACGGTTAATAAAAATGTTAAAATGGCGGGTATCGATCCTAGCCTCACCCTCGAAGGCGGCGTCGTTGAGTTTTCAAGTAACTTTAAGCATTTTATCGCTCTAATGGAAGAGCTCGGTGTTGAGCTTAAGCCTTTAGAAGTGGGCTCTGCTTTATTTAAGCGTAATAAGAAACGTTTTCTTTCTCCTACTGTGATCACCAGAAACATTAAGGGTGTTGGCCTTTTAGTCGAATTTGTTAAGCTGGCATTTGTTTATCTCTCAGCCAATTGGATATTACTGCAGGTATATCTTAAACCGATGTCATCGTTTAGAGGTAAGCCTTTGGCGGATTATGTGAGTAGGCATCAGGTGAAAGATACCTGGTTAAAGCTTTTTGTTATGTATTGTTTTTCTATTCCCTATAAAGGGATCATTAAGGTTCCAGCTGAGTTGGCATTTACTATTTTTAGACGCTACTTTTGGGCTGATTGGAAACGAATTGATGGAGGGGTTTACAGCTATATAGAGAAAATTGAAAGGCAATTAAATGGCAGGGTGTTCTTAAATGCCAATATAACTGCAATTAGGCGCTCTAATATGGGGGTCATGCTTAAATGGGATAATGATACAAAGGAACACTTCGATAAGCTGGTCTTAGCCGTGCCGCCTGATCAGGTTTTAACGCTAATATCCGATCCAACCGCATTTGAAATTGAATGCTTTTCTCCTTGGAAAAAGAATATGGCTACTACGGTCCTGCACACTGACTCTTTGGTTTACCAAGGTTATGGTATATCTCACCCCTCAGAATTTGATTTTTTTCAGACTCAAGCCGGTTGGGGCTATAACGCTAACTTAAACCGTATCTGTGCTTTGCCTACAGAGCAGCGATATAGTTTGGCTTATAATATTGATAATTTAATCACCAAAGATAATATCATTCAAACTTTTGAACATCACACGCCACTTTATAGTGTCGAAGCACTTCATTACCGGCACAACATTATCGTCAATAATGGTAAAAACAATACTTTTTATGTGGGAGCTTACCTTTATGATGGTCTACACGAGGGCGCGGTTGTCTCTGCAAAGAAGGTAGCTGAACTCGTTGGACAGCAGTCATAAAAGATGCAACTATCTGTGATAGTGCGCCAAAATTCGACTATTCGTTGTTTATTGCTACCCGTATACCTGCC
This sequence comes from Shewanella sp. 0m-8, assembly GCF_052977265.1. NCBI lineage: Bacteria > Pseudomonadati > Pseudomonadota > Gammaproteobacteria > Alteromonadales > Shewanellaceae > Shewanella > Shewanella sp. 0m-8. The sequence continues at coordinate 80,285 of NZ_JBRIMB010000018.1, forward strand.
AAAGAGATCCTTTCATTGGATTGTTAAGGTTTAGATTGAATTTTGACCTTCGAGCAGCCTGTCAACTAGCATCTAAGTGTAGCAATCATCCTAAACTGACTACGATGTTTAAAGCTGTTAGGTATCAATTGATTAATTGATTTGAAAAAAAATCATGCAATGTCAAAAATTTGAGTTATACATAAGATGACTTGATAATAAATGGAGCCCATATGAAAAAATTACTTTTACTTATAACTATTACTACAACATTAATCATGAGTGGTTGTGCCAAAACAGATGAGCCGACCGTTCCTCTAAATATTATGACTAATGATGGTAACCTTAATATTTTATGGCAAGATATTAATCAATACAGTGATATTGAAGCAACCATTGGCTTGCAGTCAAAATTTGAGCAATACCTCTTCACTGAGTTAACTGATGAACTTGGTCAACTTGCCAACAAACACTTGGCAAAAGATCAACAGCTTGATTTAACCGTTACCAATGTAGATTTAGCCGGTGATGTACAACCTACTTTTGGTGCTACAGCTGCAGATGATATTCGGGTCGTGACCGAACTATATCCACCTAAAATCAGTTTTGACTACACCCTTAGCCAAAATGGGAAGGTAATCAAATCAGGAACTGAAAAATTGGATAATATGGGTTTCCTATTTGGGATCCAGCCTATCACGAATGATCCATTCCCATATGAAAGAGACTTGCTAACGAATTGGTTTAAAGAAAAATTGGAACCAATGTTAAAGTAATACGCAAAAAACGTCTTATAGGCTCATGTTACAGTGGCTCGTTAAGTAATAGAGGCTCTTAGGAGTGATCTGTTGTAGGAGTGCTGTTTTGCGAATACTCTTGTGGAAAAAGCACTGATGGCTCCATTTATATGGCAGCCATCATTTTTATGTGAGATTTTTATTTTAAAGTTTGAGTTAGCTAATTGCTAATTAGCCATATAGTTTTCTATCTCTTCAACAGTTCTTGGGACGTTAGCTGATAAGTTTTCATAACCGTTTACGGAAACTAATATATCATCTTCGATGCGGATCCCTATGCCACGGTAGGCTTCGGGAACATCAAGTGTATCTTGGGGGATATAAATACCGGGCTCTATCGTAAACACCATACCCATTTCTAATGTTCGCCATTCACCATTATCATCATGGTAAGGTCCTACATCATGTACATCCATCCCGAGCCAATGCCCAGTTTTGTGAACAGTAAAGCGTTTATAGCTTTCAGTTGCCATAATCTCATCAATCGAACCCGATAAAAATCCAAGTTCCTTAAGTCCCTCTGCCATTACTCGCATGCACGTTTCGTAAAGATTGTTCCATGCAGCTCCTGGTTGCACTTTCGCTATGGCCTGATCCAGCGCGTTAAGAACCAATTGATAGATGACTTTTTGTTCTGCTGAAAAGCTGCCATTTACTGGGTAACTACGGGTAATATCAGCTGCGTAATGCTCAAATTCACCGCCAGCGTCGATGAGTAACACCTGGCCATTGCTAAGCTCACAGCAGTTTTCTTCGTAATGTAGGCAGCAGGCGTTATTACCGCCAGCGACGATACTCGGGTAGGAAACAGCATTACAGCCATGTTTAGCGATAGTAAAATCAAATAACGATGCTAACTCACGTTCGTTGATCCCTGGGCGACATGCTTGCATCACAGCCTTATGGCCAGCAGTAGATGCAGCAACCGCTGAACGGATTTTAGTCAACTCATCATCTGTTTTAATGACACGCTTAGCATGCAACACTTCGGCTAACGGTTTAATTGTGGTGAATTGTTTAGGCGTATCAAATGAGCAATGATGTCTGTGGTAGTTTGCCCAGTGAACAAGATCAGATGAGAATCGTCCTAGCTCATCACTGACATAGATAGTTTGTATACCTTGCAATAGTGGTAGTAGGGTTTGCTCGAAATCAGCTACATCATAGCCTTGATCTGCGCCGTGTAGGTTAACAGCACCTTGTGCACCTGCTCGAGTGCCAAAACTGACTTCTTGTGCTGGGTCTTTCGGGCGACAGAATAAGAAATATTGATTAACTTCGCGCTTAATAAGTAAGGCAATCGCATCAGGTTCGTTAAACCCTGTTAGGTAGAGGAAATCATTGTCCTGCCTAAAATGATATTTGATATTCTTACTGCGCACTTTTTGCTGATAGCCAGCGACAATGACTAAACTGTTATTAGGTAACTGTTCAAGCAGATCATTGCGTCTTTGTTGATAGATAGTAGACATCTTATTATTTCCATCGCTATTCATTGACTAATGCCGGATTGGCTATCGGCATTAAAATGTAATGTGTATATTTTATCCATTACACGTTATTACGTGCTTTATAGCAAGTTCACGGTGCAATTTGTTGTAATGAGTGAAATAATAATAGCTATTGCATATTAGAGAGAATGTATTGTGAATCGAGCGGTATTTTTAGACAGAGATGGCGTTATCAATCTAGATCATGGGTATGTACACCAGGTTGACGATTTTGAATATGTAGACGGTGTGTTTGATGCGTGCGCTGCACTTAAAAACATGGGTTATCTACTTGCAGTTGTTACTAATCAGTCTGGTATTGCTCGAGGAATGTATACAGAAGATCAGTTTCATTCATTAACTGAATGGATGGATTGGAACTTTGTTGATAAAGGTGTTGAGCTTGATGGCATTTATTACTGCCCCCATCATGCTGAAAAAGGTATTGGCGAATACAAAGTTGATTGTGATTGCCGTAAACCAAAGCCTGGAATGCTGAACTCTGCGGCGCAATTCTTAAACATTGATCTGTCTCAGTCAGTTATGGTCGGTGATAAGCGCGACGACATGTTAGCAGCAGAGGCGGCTGGCGTGCCGACTCGAATACTGGTGAGAACCGGTAAGTCAGTAACTGATGATGCAATTGCCGCAGCAACGGTTGTGCTTGACTCAATTGCAGATGTGCCAGCTTATTTGGCAAGTCAGGCTTAAAGCAGGCTTAGTTTTATGTAACGCAAGCCAAAATCAGGCTAAGGTTGCACTAGGCTCAGTTATAAGGTCAAACATCCTGCTCAGTCCAGCTAAGTTTAAGTCGGTCTAACTAGCTCCAGATTAATAAGACAGAATATCGACTTAATATAAGTATCTGTCGTAAACGAAATGCCTCATTATGATCACTAACCTAATAAGATCATTATGAGGCATTTATGTATTTAGCATCAGTTACCAGTAATCAGTTGCGAGTAAGTTGAATGCTAGCGCTTCAGATTCGATGAATGTAGAACTTAGACTTTAGTTAAGCCGATTGGTGAGTCTATGCGTTATATTAAAGCATGGCGGTATATAAAATCATCGTCAGCGCTGTTTATAACAGCAGATCGGCTGATAACTGCTCGCTTGATTCGGTTATTCTAATTTAATTGAAAAACCCCCTTGTGCTGATCTCAAATTTCCCTATAATGCGCATCCACTGACACGGCACAGCAGGCCAACTAGACTAACGCTTGAGATTAGAAATAGTCGTAAACGCTAGATAGAATGGGACTTGCAGCGGTATCGGTTAGCTCTTTTTATAAAGGGTTAGAGTTAAAACTCTTAGGAGATTTGATTCAGGTGACAAACGCTTTAAGAGCTTCGAATGATGGTTGTTAACACGAGAGTGTATAAGAAATC
>NZ_JBRIMB010000019.1:0-79687 GCF_052977265.1 Shewanella sp. 0m-8
TATTATTGAGTTTGAAGACAGACTTGTGAAACATATTAACTAAAACTGCAGTTACACAGAATCTGTTACACCCTCGACGAACAAGCTACAACCTTCCAATTCTTTCTGTACCGTCTTAGCTTCAAAATAAGGACCTAGTACCTTTCTTTGCCTTTCCGTAAGCGCAGCGTTCCGTAGTGACGAAGTCTCGTTCCCTAGGCCGCAGGCCGTTCGGCCTCTTACCGTCTTAGCTCTTCCTATGACCTGCTTTTCCTAGGACCTAGTATCTTCTTTTAAACCGCCTGCCAAAACACGGTAAATGAGGCCAAGATTGCCACAAACCAAGACAGTGAACGCAGCGTACCTTTATCCACCAAGTACAAATACTGATAAGCAATGCGAGCCAGCACATGCACTATCGCCGCAGTTTCAGCAATTGCGTTAACTTTATCTGTCGCTATAACGGCTAATACTGACAAACCAAAAATCAGTAATGACTCAAAGGCATTTTGGTGCCCTGCAACCGCTCTTGCGCCAAAGCCTGTCAATTTAGACTGTTGCTCACGAGGGTGATTATTGTCGTAACCACCGAGCTTAGCCATTGCCACCGCAGCTGGGCCTTTTGCTGCATAAGGTAGCAACATAGCGATAAATAGGCAGATGAGTAGCGTCGTCATAATTGAAGTCCTTTCTTATTGTTTTATTTATCTGTCATGTTTTTATTAGTTAATACTAATCATATCGTTAGTACGATTGGTATAACACTACCGCATAATAAAAGAAGGTTCTAGAAAAGCGGGAAAAGCAACAGCTACGGGACAGCGAAGATGCTTTTGTAGGTCGGCATTTATGCCGTCATTTTTACCGAAGAGTGAGTTACATTTAAGATGGCACAAGCCAAAGAAAGAAGTACTACAAGCTTAGCTTGTGTCTCTTTTACTATAGGCATAATGCAGGCACAGCTAGCAGATATCTAGCAGTGCCAACACTATGTTGATTTAGAGGATTATTTAGCGACCACATTTTTCATCTGCATACCGATGAAGATAAAACTAATCCCTTCAAAGATGAATGAAACCCCCATAAAGATCCCTAATAGAGATAGTGAAAATTCAGGGTTATTCATTAGAGTAAAAAAGTAAACGGCAATAGCCGTGGATAACAATCCACTGAAAACAATCCAACGCCATCCCTCTAAGTTGCCACGACTATTGAAGCCAAAAAACATCCTAGTCACCCCGTTAAACAGCATGATAACAATCATCATGACCGTAATAGTAAACAGACCTACAAAGGGTTCAGCCAGGATGAGTATGCCACCAATAAGATAAAAAAGAGCACTAACGACATACCAAAACTTGGCTTTCCATTTTGGAATACTTAAGGTGTGGTATAGCTGCACTAAACCAATAACTAAAAAGATTACGCCAATAATGGTGGTAATCGTCATTCCTGCTGCTACTGGTAGGCTTATGGCAAAAAAGCCGGCAAGGGTAACAACGACGCCAACCATGATAAACCATTTCCAGCCTTTAGTGAGCATGGTATTTACTGGGTTTTCCATATTATTTCCTTTAATAATCAAGTAATTAATTTGCAGTTGAATATTGAGCATTAAGGGTTGAGTTAAGAGTTTATCTTCTGTTGGGATAGCTTACTCAATAACCAATTACAAAAATGTGAATTGGCGATACAACCTCAAGTATCGGTCATCAATAAAAATATGACTAGCGGTAAGGTGATTATTTATTGGTGTAATCTAGCACTTAGTGAGATTTTATAGGTTTTTAACTCGGGATATACATCCACTATTAGCGATATACACCCAGATAAGCTGATATGGTAAAGTTCGACACAAAAAACAAATGTGACCCATATCACAAACAACCCAAAAACATGACATTAGCTATGCTCACCAAGCTTATATTTTTCATATCAATATAAGCTTGAATGCCGTTAGCGGATGACTTAATAGCCTACGCAAGCCTGATTCGGCTGGCTTGCGAGTTTTGAATCACTGACTTTTATCGCGCCTTATCTAACGCATTGCATAGGGCTTCTACACCAAGTAGCGCTCTTGGTGCGGCGCGGTGCAGTAAGTCTGCATTGAGCTGGTAAATATGTTGATTTTTAACCGCGGGGATCTCGGCCCATTGACTCCAATCGACACCGATAATGTTGCCTTCATCTTGGCTTTGTAAGATCACTTCAGGCTGTTTTAGCACTACGGTTTCTAGACTAACTTGTGGGTAGTCGTTGGCGGCATCAACAAATACGTTATCACCGTGGCATACACCGATGATCTGTTGGATCCAGCTATTCTTAGCCACTGTCATTAATGGTATCGACCAGAGTTGATAAAACACTTTCACTTCAGGCTTGGCAGAGTTATTACTGCGCAGCTGGGTTAACTGCTGACGATAGTCATTGGCAACTATTGCAGCTTTTGCTTGATGCCCCGTTAGCTCACCAAGAGAGACAAGCTCGTCGGCCACCGCTTCGAGTGTACTCGGGTTACTATCAAACACCCGAAAACCCAGCTCTTTGATACGCGTTATATCTTCAGCTTTATTGCCACTGCCCCATACCACCACCAAGTCAGGCTCTAGCTCCAACAGCCGCTCAATTTGAACACCATAATAGCCACCAATGCGCGGGATTTGCAGCGCGGCCTCTGGAAAATCGGCATGGTCTGTAGTCGCCACAATTGACTCCCCCGCCCCAATGGCATACAGCATCTCAACCGAGTGCGGCGACAGTGCGACAATACGTTTAGCAGGTTCACCCGCAAGCACTGAGGCCGAGATAAATAGGCTAGTCGCCAATAACAATTTACATAAGATGTTCATGAAATCCTTTTTAGATTAAGTACCGCTTACAGCCGTATTTCACAGCATTTAAACTTATAGCTAAGTCATAAAATATGTATCCATCAAACGCCGGAGTCTATAACTCATAGACTCACAACTGTTGACGGAATGGTAAAGTACCGAGCATGCTCCCACAACTAGATTAGCAAAGTGAACCTATTTACTTAAAAGAGCCTTCACTCCGCCAAATAAAAAAAACACACAATCAACAACTTAACTAGAGAAGTTCTCATGGAGATAATTTGTAATCTTATTGGATAGCGTCACCAGCTCTTCACGCAACCAAGTGTGGGCAGGATCCTGATTGAGTTTTTTCAACCATATAAGATAGTTAGTGACTTTTTTATATTCGAAAGGTGGGCGAAATACCTGCAGCTTTAACTGTTCTTTAAACTGCAGCGCTAAAGAAAGCGGAACAGCGCTGATGTATTCAGACTGACTAACAACTAATAAATTACTGAATAGTGACCGCCCATGATAAGCGACCTTGCGCTTAGACAAATCAAGATTTGTATAATGACTCAAGCTGTACAGGTGGTTACGGGTTCTTTCCAAAATAGCATGGGACTCTTGCATGTACTGCTCCACAGTAATACTCCCTTGAATTCTAGGGTGGTCCTCACTGCATATCACCACGAACTCACTATCAAACAGTTTTAAGCTCTCAATATTGGGGTGATCAAACGGCAAAATATCAATCATCAAGTCGAATTTTTGCTGTAACAACACTTCGTAAAACCCTTCGTCATTATCCATTTGATCAAAGACTTCTAGCGATATGTCTTTATTTTCAATTAACGAGAACTGCTTTAACAATACCCCTTGTAAATGTTCTGGGGCAGTGATGACAAATCGGCGGTGAGAACTGGATGGATCGAATTTTCTAAAAGAAGTGAAAACACCACTAAGTTGATTTATTGGCTGTTGAATTTGTTGATATAAGCTGATTGAGTAGCTCGTCGGCACCACTCCACGCCCTTTCCTGATAAAAAGATCTTGGCCAATCTCTTCCTTCAGCCTGCCTAACATGGTGCTCACCGTCGATTGGTTGGTGTTTAGGTTTTCTGCCGCTTTACTCAAACTGCCATCTTCCATGACCTGAGAAAATACCGCTAGCAAATTGAAGTTAGGAATATCGTTTTTCATATGCAGTCCAAGATCTCGAGTTTAATAAGGTGTTGCCCAATACATCGTAATATCGATATTACGAAATCGTAATAGCCTATATATCGAAGACTACTACCCAATTAACATTAAGTAAAAGAGATTCACATCAATTCAAAACACCGAGGTATTACATGACTTCTTCACTGAAAAAACTTTTACTTTCTGTCGCGATAAGTGCAGCTTTAGTTCCTGCATCGGCATCATTTGCAACACCAACGATTGAAGCAGCATCAACTAAAGGCCAATCACTGCAAACAAGCTCAGCGGCACATTATCAGAACATTGATTTCGAAAAGCGCTATAACAATGGCGTGTTGTTTGAACATGAATCAAACCTATTCTGGGGTAAAGGCGAGCGCATCAAAGTGCTTTCAAAAACAGGCGACACACTGGCTTACGTGCAAGACTCTCCACTTGTTCATGACGCACTGACAAAGCATGGCCGTAAGATGGACCAAGCTATTATCCAAGTAGATGATAACGTATACCTAGGTTACGGTTTTGGCCTTGATACGCCAGTTATGATTGAGGGTGATGATGGTATTATCATCGTCGATCCCGGTGAGTCAGTACAAATGGCAGCATCTGTTAAAGCGCAGTTTAGAAAAATCACCGACAAACCTGTCAAAGCCATTATCTACTCTCATAATCACATTGACCATATTTCTGGCGTTCGTGCATGGGTCACCGATGAAGAAGTGGCATCTGGTGAGGTAAAGATCATTGCCCAAGAAGGACTGACAGCTGCCGTGGCTAACTGGTCATCTAACCTAGGTACGCTGTTTGGTCACCGCACGTCTTACACCGGCGCAAAGCACGTGGAAGAAGGTGAGCATGGCACAGTGAACGATGGTTTAGGACCTCGTTTCATGCAAGGTGATATCTCATTCATTGAGCCAAACATCACCCTTAAAGATCGGTTAGACATCACCATTGCAGGCGTGGAACTACAAATCGTCAATGTGCCTTCAGAGACAAAAGATGAGGTGGTTGTTTACCTACCTAAGCAAAAAATTCTTCACGCTGCTGAAGTATTACAAGGTGAGAACTTTCCAAACTTACACACTATTCGTGGTACTAAGTTCCGCGACCCTGCAATGTGGTTCAAAGGCATAGATGTTATGCGTCAGTTTGATACCGAAGTGATGATCAACTCTCACGGCCGACCAGTAGAAGGTAAGGCTGCGGTCGAAAACGTATTAACCGCATACCGTGACGCCATTCAGTTTACCCATGACCAATCTATTCGTTACATGAATAAAGGCATGACACCGGATGAGTTAGTTGAAGTTGTAAAGCTGCCTAAGCATTTAGCTGAGCACCCTTGGTTAGGCGAGCACTATGGCACCGTTGCTCACGCAGTACGCCAGATTTACGTTGGCTATGTGGGTTTCTTTGAAGCTGACCCGTGGCAGCTAGAGCCTATGGCATACCAGCAACGCGCCAAGGCATTTGTTGAGATCATGGGTGGCCGAGACAACATCATCACAACCGCAAAAGCTGCAATCGATGCCGAAAACTACACCTTTGCAGCAGAAATCTTGTCGTATCCCATCACCATCAATAAGCAAGATACTGAAGTACGCGAATTGAAAGCTAAAGCCTATAAAACATGGGCTGCAAATCAAGTAAACATCAACTGGCGTAACTGGGCACTTAATGCCGCGGCAGAGTTAGAGGGCACACGTGACTTTTCTAACATGATCAGCTTCGCTTCGGTCGATGTATTAACCGCGCTGCCTAGCGCGCAGATTTTCGACATGATGACCGCAACATTGATAGCAGAGAAAACTCTCGATGTTGAAATGGCAATGACCTACAACTTTGCCGACACCAATGAGTCAATGACTATCGAGATCCGTAACGGCATAGCCCAACTACATACAACGCCTTATACCGGTGCAGATGTGCAGATTGAAACCACTCGTGAAGTGTTAAACCAAATCCTGATTGCAGGCCCTAAGTCACAGCAGGTTATTGGTAAAAACTTAACCTCCGGCAAATTCAACTTTGCTAACGGTGACATACAAGCCTTTGGGTTGTTTATGAGCTACTTCGACAAACCGATGACGCCCGATGAGTTAAAACTAATCGTTCGATAATACGTTAACCCGAGGGGCGACTCAGCCCCTCCGTTTTAGGTGGTCACTATGTCTCGTCTATTACTAATGCTTATATGCTTGATGCCGTTTTTCGCCAATGCATGTGGAGTACATCAAAATACGGGGTTATTCCTAGTTACAGAGCCCGGATCGCTGCCAGTATTTGAACGCACCGTTTACGAAAGACAAAACGGCACGCTCAGTCACTTAACCAGTCCTGAAAACGTCAAGGCTGAGCATTTCATCAATGCACTAACAAACAGCGCTCAGCAAATACCTTTTAGTCTATTTCAACCCGTAAAAGGCCATTACAGCGACGTATTGCTTACTGAACAAGCCAAAGTACAAGACCGAGAAACACGACCTTCGTCTACAGAACTTTTATTGATTGCAGAACTAGACGTGCTTGAGGCGTTAGCCATTAAACAGCTGAGTTGGACTGATGCAAAGACACTCGGTTTAGTACGCATCAATGGACAAGCCCAAGACATAGCAATGCTCGAACGATGGTTAGCAGCTCTGTTTTCATCGACTCGCGTTAATTAATGCATATTGCATTTTGCTAAGGAATATTATGAACCTTATTAAAACCATTTTATCCAAAATCGCTACCATCTTATTGGTACTTATCAAATTCTTGTCTTTTATGGCATTGATGCTCTGCGGTGCTTATTTACTCGCGCCGATGGGAGTCATCAACTCTAAAGATATCGATATGAGCCTTTTTACTAATACTCCAAACGACACCATGATGGTGATCTTTAACTCTGAGTATTTCAGTGGCTACCTATTCTCGGTAACCATAGCCCTTGTGGTCTTTATCTTATACCTACTGTGGTCACTGCATGAAGTCGCGGTTCACCGTGCAGAAAAAAAGCACAGTTCCCACGTTCAGTTGGTGTTTGCACTGTCATTGTGTGGCCTATTTATTCATAAAGCTTGGTGGGTATTAGCCATCATCATCGCTTTTGCTAACTGGTCCCAAATTGGAGAAGCGTTAAGCAGCGTAATAAGAAATAGCCGTAATAAAAGCAATGAGTTAAAAGCCAACGCCAATGAACTGCACAAGGTAGAGGAGTAACACTATGAAAGAAGTCATGATCCCTTACATTTTAATCATGTGGATCCTCGTTTCGACAGGTGTCGTCAAGTGGAGCTTACGCAACGGCTTTTGGATTGTGTCGGGCGGCGTATTTATTCTGGTTATATTGGGGGTACTTTCCCGCCTTTGGGCACCCGTTGATTTAACGTATTCCTCAACTATAAAAGCGCCACATTCAGTGCTATCGCCTTTGTTCGGAGAAGAAATCGATGATGTTCATGTTGTGCATAACCAAATCGTCAAACAAGGCGATGTCATCTACTCCCTTGTCGACACTAAATCTAACGCTGAGGTTGAGAAAATAAAATCCTCAATAGTTACTCAAGAAGAAGCTATTGCTCAGTTTCTTAGGGATTTAGAGCGCACAAAAACATCGCCAGAGATTTTCAAAAAACGAGATGTTGAGTATTACCATTCGCAACTGCGCATTGCCGAGGCGACTCTCAACTCACTTAATGCCGACTTAGAGGCTACCCACTTTGAGCAGAACCGCAAAACTGTTCGAGCGCAATTTGATGGCCAAGTTGCGGTAGTGAATGTCGCTGACGGTAGCCGTGTCGGTAATATGCATATTTACGACACAGGAAAAAAGTTTCTTGAAATGCGCATACCCGATCAGACTTTTCGCTATGTAGAAAAAGGCCAATTTGCTGAATTTTATGTCGATGCCTACCCAGGTGAAGTATTTCGCGCTCGCGTCCACAGCTTTACCACAGGCACAGGCGAGTCTTCTATTTCACCAATCCAAGGTCCGCAAAGTGTTAGACAACATGTTGGCGCGAATACCAGTAGTCATGGCCGTACTGTGATCCTCGAAATTTTTGAGCCAGAAGGCAAGGTTATCCCTATTGGTGCAACGGGTTCAGCCTGGATTGCAGCAAATAAACCACATCCATTCTTCAGCTTCATTGATGTCATTGGCGCCGCAACGGTCCGTCTTCACTCTTACAAGTCTTACTTAAACGCGATGTAAATTTGCTGGCTCGCCTCTAACCGGAGGCGAGTCACTTTTACCTCAAATTTTGCTGACAATTTATTAAGGTTATCCATGAATACCAAAATCACAGTTCCGTTAGTTGTTTCACTGCTGATTGCCCACAATGCAATGGCGGGCGCTTACATGTTCCCTGAGCTGGGTGGAGTTAATGTGAGTACTGCGGGCGCTGGTGCCCAAGCTCTGGCTGAAGGCGCCGAAACCGCTTTTGCAAACTCAGCAGCAATGACAAAACTTACAGGGTCCACCTTGGCATTTAATGTACAAGGTATGGCGTCTGATATTCAGTACACCGACACCGGATCCGATGGCATATTTTCTGGCGGAGAGCCAACGACTCAAGCTGGAACAGCCATGCCTGCAGGAGCCATGTATTATGTAGCCCCTATTAATGACCAGTGGAGCGCAGGTATTGCGTTAGTATCAACTGGCGGATCAGTGATTGATTATGGCGCTGACTTTTCAGGCGCACTGTTATTACAAAATGCCAAACTCATTACCACACAGCTAAACCCAAGTGTCGCTTACAAGATTAATGAGCAATTATCACTCGGAGTTGGGCTTGTCGCTGAATACGGCAAACTAGAACAAAGTTTTGCAGGAACAGATAAGTTTCAAACCGAAGCGACCGGCAGTGATGTGGACTTTGGTTATACACTCAGTGCCTTCTATGAGTTTAACGATAATAACCGACTCGGTTTTTCATATCGCTCTGAAATTGAACACGATATGGATGGCAATTTAACCATCGCTCATCAAGGACTAGACTCGTCCGTTGGCATTATTATGCCAGCCAATGCATCCTTGAGTGGTTATCACAGTCTCACCGACAACGCGGCTTTGCTATGGAGCTTAGGTTGGACACAATTTAGCACTGTCGAGACCACCAATATTGCACTGGACTCTCGGGTTATCGAGATCCAAAGACAGTGGGATGACACAGTAACTGCGAGTATAGGTGGCTATTATCGACTCAATGATAAATGGCGACTAGAAGGCGGCGTATCTTACGAGTCAACACCACAAGATGATCCCACAATGCAGTATCCAGATGTGCCAACCGGTGAGCTTTGGAAGTATGCCATTGGTGCAACTTATGAGATGAACCAACAATGGCGCATAAATGTGTACTATGAATTTATTGATGCCGGTACACCCAGTATTGAATTTCAATTAGCGAATTCAACACTTAGAGGAGACTACTCTGCAGCGATCCATTTCTTTGGTGTGATGACAAACTATCGCTTCTAATATCAGCTCTAACTAATGGCTAATCCGTCAAACTTTCTCAGCCCATGAGCATACGCACTTTTCACCCAAAAACCGCTGAAGGCTCATGTGATTGGGTGAGAAAGCGCAGACAATAACGCCACAAAAAAGAAAGCGAAGAAAGATCAGTAATCGAAGCCTGGCTGGGCTTTAATCCCTGCCTCGAACGCGTGTTTTACAACTTGCACCTCGCTCACCGTATCGGCCAGCTCGATTATCGCCCGGTGACAGGCTCTGCCCGTGACGATGACATGCTGCATTGGCGGGCGATTCTTTAGCGCTTCAATAACTCGTTCTACCTCTAGGTAGTGATAGCTCACCATGTAGGTCAGTTCATCTAGCATGACTAAATCAATGCTTTCATCTTGCAGTAACTTCTCGGTGGCTTCCCAAGCTTTAACAGCGGCTGCGGTGTCTTTTTCTCGATCTTGGGTCTCCCAGGTAAAGTCTGTGCCCATCACGTGAAACTCTACGCCAGCGCCTTCAAGTAAAGTTCGCTCGCCACAATCCCAGTTACCTTTAATAAACTGCACGACCGCCGCTTTTTTACCATGACCGACTGAGCGGGCTACGGTGCCAAAACCAGAAGTCGATTTACCTTTGCCATTACCGGTTAATACCAACAAGATGCCTTTCTCTTCTTGGGCGCGAGCGATCTTAGCATCTACGCCCTCTTTAATTCGCTGCTGACGCGCTTTATGACGCTCTGCTTTTATCGTATCCGCTGACTTATTATCTTCCATATTATGTTCCTATTTTATCCCTTAAATACCGATCTATTTTTGCTGGATTATTTTACATACTTCAATTAAGCACCACTGTGAAATCGTCAGTTTTTGCAACCAATCACCCCATACTCATGAGTTACCAAGAAACCTAAGCAAACCCAGCATTGGCGAGGCTTTTAGCAAGTTAAATTATAGTGACTGTACATCATATCTTGTATGTTTAGTTTGCACGCAATTAACGTTTAAGTTTCAGTCAAAAAGACGACTTTTATAGCACTCAGTGATTTTCGTGCTTTAACAGCCTATAAATACATTTAGCGCTTCTTAGCAAAAATACCCAGCACTGATATAAGCGTTAGTTCTGATGTTAGCCCTAACATTAGGGCTAACATTAGGGCTAACATCAGTTGGGATCCCAGATCTGAACGAGGCGATCAAGATCTAAATGCTGCTCGAGCATATCAGCCAATCTATCGAGTTGTTGCTCACGCACCTGATTAACATCGACCACTTCGGCGTCTTGCATCCCCGCCCATTTTAAAATCAGCTGGCATGCCTGCGGAGAATCAAATAGGCCGTGTACGTAGCTGCCTAAAATATTGCCATCGCTCGATAACATGCCATCAGCTTCGGTCGCTGCTGTTGCTTGCTGCTCGCTAGATGCTTTAACCGTTAAACTTATTGGTTGAGTTAATGGCAAAAGCGTTCTAGAGCGGCCGCAGTGGATCTCATAACCCTCTAGCGGTGCAGTTTCGCCTAACAAGCTCAAATAACCTTCAACCTGCTGCAATACTTTGTTATTGGTTAATTCAGTCACTATTGGCAGTAGACCTAAGCCTTCACTGGACCCGGGGCTATCTTCAATGCCACTTGGGTCGTCGATCAATTGACCTAACATTTGATAACCACCGCAAATACCCAATACCTTGCCGCCATAGCGCAAGTGCTTATCTATCGCACTGTCCCAGCCTTGATCTCGAATAAACTCGAGATCGGCGCGCACGTTTTTACTGCCCGGAATAATAATCAAATCCGCAGCAGGGAGTGATTGCAAGCTGTTCAGTCTGCTCGCTTCAGCCTGTGTCTGCATCGACACGTAATTAAAGTCGATCTGCGGATTAAGCCTTAAGGGATCAAAATCGGTGTGATTACTAATGCGCGGCAATACCAAAACTAACACCTTAAGCTTGGTTTCACTGCTTTTTTCAGGCGCGGCAATCAATGCATCTTCGGCGTCGAGGTGCAGGTCGTGCAAGTAAGGTAATACGCCAAGCACAGGCTTGTTGGTGTAGTTTTCTAACCAGTCTAGGCCGCCTTGCAATAGGCTTACATCACCACGAAAACGGTTGATCACAAAGCCTTTCACTCGCGCCTGCTCAGATTCACTCAGTAGCGCCAAAGTGCCAACCAAGTGGGCAAATACGCCGCCTTTATCGATATCAGCGATGATAATGACTGGGCAGTTCACCTCTTCGGCAAAGCCCATATTGGCAATATCGCCTTCACGCAGATTAATCTCGGCAGGGCTGCCCGCGCCCTCTACCAGCAGCATCTCGTAACCGGCGGTTAAGCGCTGATAAGACTCAAGCACTGCCGCCATAGCCTTAACGCGGTAACCCTCGGCATTTTTACCAAAGTAGTCCTCAGCTTCCATCTGCATTAACGCTTTTCCATGCACGATGACTTGCGAGCCAGTGTCTGAGCTAGGTTTTAACAAAATCGGATTAAAATCGATTTTCGGCTCTAAATGACAAGCGATTGCTTGCAGCGCCTGAGCACGGCCTATTTCACCGCCATCAATGGTTACCGCACTGTTAAGCGCCATGTTTTGCGGCTTAAACGGCGCAACCTTTACGCCTTGCCTAACGAACAGTCGGCATAGACCTGCTACTAACGTGCTTTTACCTGCATCGGAAGTAGTGCCCTGCACCATCAGCACTTTGGCTTTATTTTTATCAAACTGTGTCTTATCTAGCTCAGCCTTATATAACTCAGTGTTATTTATTGTTGCCATGAGATTGTTTTTTTAACCTTTCAAATTAAACGGTAAGCCTGCTGTCACCAAAGTCACCCTGTCTGCAATCGCAGCAATATCTTGATGCAGCCAGCCCGCTTCATCGACAAAACGGCGGTTAATCTCGCCGAGCGGCACGATGCCGCAACCGACCTCATTACTGACCAAAATCACGCTGCCTGGCAGCATAGTCAAAGTGTGCAAAAATTCCGCCTTCACCTGTAGCCAGTCGTCCCCAGGCTTTAATAAATGATTGGTCAACCATAAGGTTAAACAGTCCACTAAGATGATGCTATTTTCAGATGCATGATCCTTTAAGCCAGCACTTAACTTGAGGGGACATTCGATAGTGCGCCATGGAATGGTATCTGACTCACGCTGAGTTTGATGATGAGAAATACGCTCATCCATTTCAGTGTCTAACGCCTGCGCCGTTGCAAAGTACAAGCAATCTATTGCCTGCTGTTTCTTACTCTGCTCGGCTAAAAATTGTTTTACTTGCGACTCAGCAAAGCCACTTTTACCACTACGGGCGCCGCCTAATACCAGATGGATCACCAGCTAACTCCTAAGATGAGTAACAATAGATAACAAGCCAGTTCACTACCTTGCTGCGCTGCGCCTAAGGTGTCGCCGGTATAGCCGCCGATCTGCTTTCTGAATAGTCTTACAAAGCCAAATCGCACCAGAAAAAGCCCCACGATTAAAATGAGCGCAGGAAAAACACCGACTAACAACAGTGCCAATACGCCAGTTGCTAACAATATCGATAACTCATTAATGCCTTGCTGCTGGGCTAGGGGCTTGCTCTTACTGGTGTCAGAGTCACTGACATATTGCTCAGAAAAGATAAAACTCGCGGCCACAATGCGGCTTAGACAATGCCCGACTATCAATGCCAAACTGACACTGCGGGGGTCAAACAGCGCAAGCTCTGTCAGCAGTTGCCATTTAAGCAATAATGCTAACACCAAAGCCAACGCGCCATAACTACCCAGACGTGAGTCTTTCATGATGTTAAGTTTGGCCTCTACCGTCCAGCCACCACCTAGGCCATCAGCCGTATCGGCAAGACCATCTTCATGAAAGCCCCCTGTCACTATCACGCTGGTTATCATGGCAAACACAATTGCAACAGATGGCGATACCCAGTGCAGCATTAAGCTGTAAACCAGCGCACTAATTACGCCCACCAGCAGACCTATCAAGCCGAAGTATCGACTGGCTTTATTCAGCTTATCTGCGTCAACCTCAATCCATTTCGGCATCGGAATACGCGTAAAAAAGCCCATCGCGATAAAAAATAGATTCAGTTGTTTTTGCCAAGCTTGCATGTAAATCTCCGATTTCAGGTCCTAGGTCCTACAAAAGAGGCTAACTGTAACGCCCTAGTACCTAGCTTTTTCTTTTCCTAGAACCTAGCCCCTTCTTTTCTAAAACTAAATCTCTATGCCTGCATCTTCAAAGCTGGCCATTTCGTTATAGAAGTTGGTCGCCGCTTGAATAAGCGGTAACGCCAATGCAGCGCCCGTGCCTTCACCGAGCTTCATACCGAGCTTTAACAGAGGCTTAGCTTGCAAAAACTCTAGCATTAAAAAGTGACCTTTCTCATCTGACTGATGGGCAAAAATCATGTAGTCACGCACGTTAGGGTTAATTTTTACCGCCACAAGTGCTGCTGCACTAGCAATAAAACCATCAACAACAATCAGCATATTACGTTCTGCTGCAGCCAGCATTGCACCTGTCATCTGCACAATTTCAAAGCCGCCGAGACAAGCCAGTACCTGCATAGGCTCGTCAAGCTCGCTATGATGCACAAGCAGTGCTTGCTCGACTAACATCTTCTTACGCTTAAAGGTCGCCGCGTCGATCCCTGTACCTCGGCCGACACAATCTTCAGCCTTCATGCCTGTTAGTGCCGCCATAATCGCAGCAGCAGACGAGGTATTACCTATGCCCATCTCACCAAGCGCTATCAAATTACAACCATTTTGATGGTGGAACTCGACTCGCTCTGTCGCCATCTTAAAGCCTTGCTTAACCGCACCGAGCGTCATCGCCGCGCGCTTATGAATAGGGCCAGTACCTGAGCCTAAACGTTGGTTAATCACACCCTCTAGGTTTTCAATCGGCTTTAAGATCCCGCAATCAATTACCTCTAAGTCAAAACCCACCTGGCGAGTAAACACGTTAATTGCCGCGCCGCCTTGCATAAAGTTAATCACCATTTGCGTGGTGACTTCACTGGGCGCAATTGACACGCCCGATTCAGCAATACCATGGTCTGCAGCAAACACCATCATCTTAGGGTGCTTAATCTGCGGCTTGTCTTTACCTAATACGTGGGCAATCTGTAACGCTAAGGTTTCTAAATCTCCCAAGGCGCCAAGGGGCTTAGTTTTAGTATCTATTTTTTGCTGAATCTCAGCATCGAACTCAGTATTTATTGGTTTTATATCAAACATGTATAGTCCCCTAGACCACTCAACTTAGGTGCTTACTCAACATTAATTGTTAAATACGTTTGGCACGACGGCCGCCTAAAATAAACAAAAAGAAAATACTGCCCATCACCGAGGTAATAATCCCCACTGGCAGCTCTTGATAACTCAATAAGGTTCGCGCTAATACATCGACCCAAACCATAAATAATCCACCGACTAACGCTGTTAACAGCAATGGGAATCGCCCCGGAAACAGTAAACGCACGGTATGCGGTACCATCAAGCCTATAAAGCCGATGCCACCGCAATTAGCCACTAAAATAGCAGTGATAAGTGAGCAGATAAGCAGCATAGATAAACGTAAGCGACCCACATTGATCCCTAAAGTATGAGCCGTTTCATCACCCGCCTGCATAGCGACAATTTGACGCTTATTCAACAAGATAACCAGCAATGAAATCAGCACGACTAAAGCTGGCAGCCACAAGCCTTGCCAGCTGGCTTTAGCAAAGCTGCCTAAGGTCCAAAACAGTACCGATGCAGCAGCTTGTGGACTGGAAAAGTACAACATCAAACTGGCGAGTGCGCCAAACATAAACGAGGTTGCCACGCCAGAAAGCAACATGCGCTCAACCTGGGTGCTTAGGTTACGGCCACATAAGCTCAATACCAGCAATACCGATAAGCTGGCACCGATAAATGCGCCAACCGGCAGACTGAGCCAAAGCATGCTTTGGCTAAAGAGGGTTAACGCCACTACAGCGCCAAAAGAGGCGCCCGATGAGATCCCAAATAGATAAGGATCTGCCAGCGGATTTCGCGTCACAGTTTGCAGCACACTGCCCGCTATCGACAGTCCAGCCCCAGCAATAAATGCTAATAAGACTCGCGGTAAACGTAGCTCCCAAATAATGCGCTCTTTTACGCCAACAGGATCGCCGATACTAAACAGCTTGTGGCTAAACACATTTAGCACATCTAAGGTACTAATACTGGCAGCACCAAAACTGGTGGCAGCAAATGGGGTGATTAGCGCCACCAAAGTGAGTATAAGCAGAACGAGATGCTCAGTTCGGCGACGACAATTAATGGCTAACGGCAGACTCGCGATTGAGGCCTTACTCACCTTAAACATCTGTACCTCTCGCTTTTATTTGAACGAAAGCTTCAGCTTGAACTGACGCCTTTATATCCGCGGCGGTTTTCTCACCACTTGCCGACACGCCCTCGTAACCATAGAAATAACTGATAAGTGGATTGCCATGTTGAGGGTGCGGCCTGATTTCACAGCACACATCAAACACCTTGGCGATACGTTGCTCAGTGAGTACCATTTTGGGTGTTCCACTGGCTATAGCGCAGCCGTTATCTAGCAGCAAAAGCTCATCACACAGCGCACTGGCAAGGTTAAGGTCATGAATAGAGGTGATGACTGTGATGTTGAGGCTGCGTAGCAGCTCCAAGGTTTGGATCTGATAACGAATATCTAAGTGATTTGTCGGTTCATCGAGAATAAGCAGTTTAGGGCGCTGCACTATGGCGCGAGCGATCAATGCCCGCTGCTTCTCTCCGCCCGATAAGCTCTCATAAGCTTGATTGGCTTTATCTTCAAGACCCACTTTTCCAAGCGCCTGTGCAACCACAACGCGATCGCTGCGGCTAGTAAAATCAAAGGCACTTTTATGAGGCGTTAAACCAAGAGCAATTAGTTGCGCTGTAGTCATTTCAAAATGATGGGGCGTGTCTTGCAGTACCACGGCGATTTGCTGGGCAAAAGCTTTAGCCGATAGCGCGCTAATATCTTGGCCGAATAAATTAATGCTGCCGCTGCTAGGCTTAATAAAGCGATATAAGCAGCGAAGTAAACTGGATTTACCCGCGCCATTAGGGCCAATAATGCCCAGCATTTTGCCTTCAGCTAAGCTAAACTCAATTGCCGATAAAATCGCTTTACCGTCTAAGTGCCAACTTAAATCTTTAACCGCTAGCACGGTTTTAATTTGCTGCTGTGATTTCGAATTAGCCATTGTTGCCATTCAACCATTCATAGAAAAAACTGGCATCTAGCAAGCAAGTGTCCAAGCAAGAGTCTAATAACCCAGTATCGAGTTTCATTTATTGTCTCCCTCGAGTCGCCCGCACGAGTTTATGTGTATATGGATACACTTTTTAATTATCAACACGTACTGAATGATACGTAATGAACAACATAAGTTAGGCAGGTATCTGACTTGGAAGCGCAGCCCTATGGCTAACCTTCCCTACAGTTGCGGGTACAGTCCGGACTAAGCGGCGAATAACTGCCAGCCTCCGGTTCCCTTTATGCTGTTAAGCACCTAACTTTCATTTTGTTTGACTTATTATTAGCTTAGTCGCGCTGATACTAACGAGACTATCCCAGCGACAATCCCCGTGAGTATTAAGCACTAACCTTAATGCAGACAGTAGCACTCAAGTAAGATAACGCCGCAGTTTAGCATCATACCAGCAAGGCTGATATCACCTTTGTTTTATAAATAAAACCAAGATTGACGGGCTAAAGCCCGACCTACGATAAAAAGGTTCTAGGCTCTAGGTCCTAGGTCCTAGGTCCTAGGTTCTAGGTCCTTCTTTAAACTTCTACCGCCAATTTAGGCTCATGAACTGCTTATTATCATTGTGCAGCACATCAATCGCTACCGTGGCCGCGTAAGGCAATTTAAGCGAGGTGTAAAAACCCGCACACTGACTGACGTTCAGAGCTTTACTCATTAAATGACGTATTACGCCACCGTGAGTCACCACTAATACCGTCTTTCCTTGATGCAGCTTGAGCATCGCCTGCCAGGCTTTATCGATACGCGCCTCAAAATCTTGCATAGACTCGCCATGAGGCGGCGATAGCAACCAAGGGTTTTTCCAGTAGTTATCAAGCGCTGAACCACAAGTTTGATAAAGCGCGTCGAAGGTTTGCCCGTCCCAATCGCCGAAGTTCAGCTCTTTAAAACCGGCTTCAATAGAAAAGTCTAAATCATGCTCACGAGCCAATTGCTCTGCGATGTTGGCGCAGCGCTGAAGCGGTGAACTAATCACACTATTAACGGTAAAATCGACTGACAAATCGGTTAAGCATAAGGCGGAAAATGCCTTTTTCATCTGCAACTGACCAAGCTCAGTTAACGCAACATCAACTTGGCCGCGTAAAATATTGCCACCATCGCATTCGCCGTGCCGAAGTAAAATCACCTTAGTGGTTTGCATTATACCTGTTGACCTTCATTATTTATCAGCAACTTAGTTAAAATTCATTGGCTTTTAATGCTGAAAAAGTATCATGCTTTAGCACTTGCACTTTTTATCGCCTCTCACGTATTATGGACGTCTATACGTATAAATGTCCAAACAAAATAAAAGGTCACTCATAATAAACGACCTTAACTGAAAATAACGGACATGATTTACACCAGATCTAGGTAAGTTAAGTATTCAGAGACTTATTTTGCTTGGTATTACAAGAATAACGATTTGCGAACTGGTAGGAATTATCTATGGCAACCTGTACCCCAACACATGCCTTGAGCGCAGTAGCACATACTCAAGACTCTGCCGACAAGGTTTTAGCAGTACTTACCCAAAAGCTTCAAGATGGGATCCTTATCCTCGACGGTGCGATGGGCACCATGATCCAAGATCGCAAATTTGAAGAACATGACTTTCGTGGTGAACAGTTCAAAGACTGGCATTGTGATGTAAAGGGCAACAACGATATGTTGGTGCTCACCCAAGCCGATGCTATCAAGCAGATCCACAAAGACTACCTGTTAGCTGGCTCTGACATCATCGAAACCAATACCTTTAACGCTACGCGTATCGCCATGGCCGATTACGACATGCAGGAGCATTCAGCTGCGATCAACTTAGCGGGTGCACGCATTGCACGCGAAGCGGCCAATGAAGTTGAAGCAGAGACGGGTCGCCAATGTTACGTTGCAGGGGTACTTGGCCCAACGAACCGAACCTGCTCAATTAGCCCCGATGTGAATGACCCAGGCTACCGTAACGTGAGTTTTGATCAGCTGGTTGAAGCCTACGTCGAGTCAATCAACGCGCTAATTGCAGGCGGCTGCGACATCATCATGGTCGAAACCATTTTTGATACGCTAAATGCCAAAGCCGCACTGTTTGCGATTGAAACGGTATATGACACCCAAGGTTTCCGCTTACCGATTATGATCTCTGGCACCATTACCGATGCCTCTGGCCGTACCTTAACCGGACAAACCACCGAAGCATTCTATAACTCACTGCGCCATGTTAAGCCTCTGTCTATTGGTCTTAACTGCGCCCTTGGGCCAAAAGAGCTGCGCCCTTATGTTGAAGAGTTATCGAAAATCTCTGAGTGCTTTGTCTCGGCGCACCCCAATGCAGGCCTACCTAACGAGTTTGGTGGCTATGATGAAACGCCCGAGCAGATGGCCAACATTATTGAAGAGTGGGCAGCTGACGGCTTCTTAAACATCATTGGTGGTTGCTGTGGTAGTACGCCTGAGCATATTCGCGCTATCCGTGAAGCGGTTATTAAGCACCCGGCCCGCGTACTGCCCGACATCCCAGTTGCATGTCGTCTATCAGGGCTTGAGCCGCTGACCATTGATAAAAATTCGCTATTTTTAAACGTCGGCGAACGTACTAACGTAACCGGATCGGCTAAGTTTTTACGCCTGATCAAAACTGGCGAATATGAAGAAGCGCTGTCGGTTGCCCGTGAGCAAGTTGAAAGCGGCGCACAGATCATCGATATCAACATGGATGAAGGCATGCTCGATGGCGTTGAGATGATGCACAAATTCCTCAACCTTATCGCCTCTGAGCCTGATATCTCGCGCGTACCGATTATGATCGACTCCTCTAAGTGGGAAGTGATTGAAGCGGGCCTTAAATGCATCCAAGGTAAAGGCATCGTTAACTCTATCTCGCTTAAAGAGGGTGAAGAAAAATTCATCGAGCAAGCAACCTTAGTTAAACGCTACGGCGCTGCGGCAATTATCATGGCGTTCGATGAACAGGGCCAAGCCGACACCAAAGCACGTAAAATCGAGATTTGTACCCGCGCCTATAACGTGCTGGTTGATAAAGTCGGTTTTCCGCCAGAAGACATTATCTTTGATCCCAATATCTTTGCCATCGCCACCGGTATTGAAGAGCACGATAACTACGCGGTCGACTTTATCGAAGCCACCGCCGAGATAAAACGCACCCTACCTCATGCGATGATCTCTGGCGGCGTGTCGAACGTGTCGTTCTCGTTTCGTGGTAACAACCCGGTGCGTGAAGCGATTCACGCGGTGTTCCTGTATCACGCGATTCAAGCTGGCATGGACATGGGTATTGTCAACGCCGGTCAGCTAGCCATTTACGATGATATCGACACCGAATTAAAAGAGCGAGTTGAGGCAATCGTACAGAACTTACCTTGCAGCGCTGTCGATAAAAATGGGGAGCCGACTAACAACACTGAACTCTTGTTAGAGGTTGCGGAAAAATTTCGCGGCGATGGCAGCCAAACCGTTAAGAAAGAAGATTTAGAGTGGCGCACTAAGCCGATAAATGAGCGTTTAGCCCATGCGCTGGTTAAAGGTATTACCGACTTTATTGATGCAGATACTGAAGAAGCACGCCAGCAGGCCACTCGCCCATTAGATGTGATTGAAGGGCCATTGATGGATGGGATGAACATTGTTGGTGACCTGTTTGGCTCTGGCAAAATGTTCCTACCGCAAGTGGTAAAATCTGCGCGCGTAATGAAAAAAGCCGTTGCCTATTTAAACCCTTATATTGAGCTTGAAAAAGTCCCAGGCCAGTCTAACGGTAAAATTTTAATGGTTACCGTTAAGGGGGATGTGCACGATATCGGTAAGAACATCGTTGGTGTGGTACTGGCTTGTAACGGCTATGAAGTGATTGATTTAGGCGTGATGGTGCCGGTGGAGAAAATTATCGAAGTCGCCAAGGCTGAAAATGTCGATATTATCGGCATGTCAGGGCTTATCACGCCAAGCCTTGATGAGATGGTGCATAACGTTAAGAGTTTCCACAAAGCCGGCTTAACGATTCCGTCAATCATTGGCGGTGCGACTTGCTCAAAAATTCATACCGCTGTGAAGATTGCGCCGCACGCACCAACGGGGGCCATCTACATTGCTGATGCCTCGCGCGCCGTGCCTATGGTGTCAAAGCTGATTAACAACGACACTCGCCAAGCAACTATCAATGCAGCTTATGAAGAATACGATATGATGCGCGAAAAGCGTCTATCGCAAACCAAACGTAAAATCATCACATCTATAGAAGCTGCGCGTGAAAACCGCTGCCAGCACGACTGGGCAAACTACACTCCATTTGTGCCTAACGTACTGGGTCGCCAGGTATTTGATGATTATCCGCTAGAGGATTTGGTTGAACGTATCGACTGGACGCCATTTTTCCGCAGTTGGGAGCTACACGGTCACTTCCCACGTATTTTAGATGATGAAGTGGTGGGTGTTGAGGCGCGTAAATTATTCGCTGATGGTAAAGCCATGCTGGATAAAATAATCAGTGAAAAGTGGCTTACCGCCAAAGCAGTTATCGGCCTGTTCCCTGCCAATACCGTTAACCATGACGATATTGAGCTTTACTCTGCCGATGGGACGGATGAATCTCGCGAGCAACCACTCATCACCCTGCACCACCTGCGGATGCAGATTGAGCGCGTCGGTAACGACAACTTCTGCTTAGCTGATTTTGTTGCGCCAAAAGACTCAGGGGTTGCCGATTATATGGGGGGCTTTGCGGTAACAGCAGGCCATGGCATCGACGAGCATGTGGCGCGCTTTGAAGCCGACCATGATGACTACAGCGCCATTATGCTTAAATGCTTAGCAGACCGTTTAGCCGAGGCCTTTGCCGAGCGTATGCATGAGCGTGTACGTAAAGAGTTTTGGGGTTATGCCAGCGATGAAGTACTCGATAATGAAGCGCTTATTCGTGAAAAGTACAAAGGTATTCGCCCTGCACCAGGATACCCTGCTTGCCCTGACCACACAGAAAAAGGTCTGCTTTGGGATTTATTAAAGCCAGATGAAACCATTGGCCTTAACATCACTGAAAGTTATGCCATGTTCCCAACGGCTGCTGTTTCGGGTTGGTACTTTGCCCATCCTAAATCCCGCTACTTTGGCGTCACCAATATTGGCCGCGATCAGGTAGAAGATTACGCAGCACGTAAAGGTATGAGCATTGAAGAAACGGAAAGATGGTTAGCCCCTGTGCTTGACTATGATCCAGAGTAAAGAGCCAGCCTTGAGCGGAAAAACAAACTTGTTTGTTAGGTGGCCGTAGGCCTAAAACTAACAGCCATAAGAGTCCTCAACACGCTTGTACCAAGCGTGCAGGGGCGAAGAAAGAGTAAGATGGAATTCAAGTATTGTCCTACTGATAACCCTATCAGTGGGACTTTGCTATTACGTTTACTTACTTTCCTGAATATGAGTCATCAGGTATTTAGCATCTTTCCAAACACCGCCGAGTGTTGCAGAGCCGCGGGTATACAACCAAGGCAGACCAATAAAATACAATCCATCAACGTCTTTACTCACGCCGCGATAATTACTCGGGTAGTTCATCTCATCAAAAGAGATATCTTCAATCCAAAAGAAATTGGGTTTAAAACCGGTAGCCCAAATAATGTTTTTGATACTGCTGATACTGCCTTTTTGAAACTTGATACTACTTGCATCAGCTGACAATGTTTTGCCCATATGAATCACATTTTCTTTTGCCAGAAGAGATTTCACATCAGTACCGATAACAGGCTGCCCGCCCTTACTCAACCATTTGCCTATTTTGCTAAAACGGTTAACCGATAAAAAGCCAATATGAGTAAACCACCACCATAGCGTTTTACCTAAAAATGACTGCGGAATAGCGGTGATTTTATCTGTACCAGAGAAGTGCACTTTGCGCCCAGTATCGGCAATTTCTGATAAAATTTGTACGCCAGAATCACCCGCTCCAACCACTAAACAGTCACCCTCTTGTAGCTGTGCTGGGTTTTTGTAGTTTTCACTGTGTAATTGAGTAATATCTTCTGCGATATTGACATGGCAAGGCGGCGTATAGGGAGTATGAAAAGGGCCGGTGGCGATAATGAGTTGTTTGGCTTGATAGCTGGCGGTGTCACTGGTGATCTCAAAAATACCATCGACTTTCTTTACCGAAGTAATTCTTTGATTGAATTCAATAGGTATCGAAAACCTCTCGGCATAACTCTTTAAGTAATCTGCCACTTCATATTTATTGGGGTAATACCCTTTAGGGAACGGAAATGGCATCCCTGGTAGGTGGTTATATTCAGTCGGAGTAAACAACTTTAGAGAATCCCAGCGCTTTAACCAAGGCGCACCAATATGTTCGTTGGCATCTAAAATCAAGTAATCTTGATTATGCTTAGACAAGTTATAGGCCATAGACAGTCCAGACTGACCCGCGCCAATAATGATAAATTCTTTCATGAGCTCCAAAAAACGTGCTTATAGGTATTATTATGCGCAGTATTCTAACAGAACATAAGCCTAGAGCCTGACTCATACAGAAAACACCCAAAGCGCTAACTGTAAACATTTCCTTATAACCAGATAGAAACCACGAGTAAGTGCATCGATACCTTTACCCAAATGACCACAAGATGCTCGATTCTGCGCTCCCGTAGGGCAAGCCGAGAGTGACTTGGATACAGTAATCAAAAGAAACCTTATTGCCGGCGGCTGGAGCTTAGATCTTAAAGTCTAGAGTGTAGCGTTTAGCGTTTAGCGTTTAGCGTTTAGCGTTTAGCGTTTAGCGTTTAGCGTTTAGCGTTTAGCGTTTAGCGTTTAGCATTTAGCATTTAGCATTTAGCATTTAGCCTACTATTATCACGCTATTTCGGCGTGATATAGAAGGGGCAATAGCAACGAAATGAAGTCGAATATTACCCAGTGCGTAAAGGCATGGGCATAGAGGAAACCAAGTGCAGATCTAAAATAAAGAGCTAGGAAATATTACTCATACAAGGCTTTACCCTTGTCGAGGATTTATCATGGGTTAATGATAACGCCTTATACTGATTAATATTCATGGCCACTTGACTCAATAATCCTTCTGCTCCTTTTGCCGCTTCGCTCTCATAAACCAAAGGCACCATAGTTAAATCATGGGACATAGCCTGCGCATCGATAAACTGTAACTGGGACCAAAAAAAGTTTGAGATCAGATGAAACAGGCAACTCCCCACACCTAGGTGACGCCACTCAGGTATCACATAGGCATATAATAAGTAACAACAGCCACCAATTTGCCGGTCATGACAGGTATTATCGTCTGAATACCAAGAGTCGAGTAAGCCAACATTAAAGGTCACAAAAGCCACTGGCGTGCGCTTTTCCTCTTCAGCGAAAGCGACCAACCGATAGTGTCTTTTATGTCGACTTTCCGATAGGTGGCTTACCGGGCTTAGCGTTTGAAAAATCTGCTGGATGGCGGCATTATCGTCTGCACTTTTACTGCAAAAATATTGCTGCAAAGCAGAGGTGTTTTCATGAAGTGAATCGTCATAAACACTGACACAAGGTATAACAGATGACTCATCTAGCTCCACAGAAGGTGGAGCCTGAAGGCGTAAATCTTTTTCAGCTAATGTTTGAATAAAGCCATTGTGTAGTTGAAAACGGCTAAAATCATCAAGCAGGTGAAGTAAGGGAAATAGCTCCGCCTTACTTTTATGAAGTGCCATATACAGCTCCGTTCAACAAACTCATTTCCAGTATGTTATCCGTACAAATAAAATAGTATCGACATCAATACAGACCACATTTTGAATTAACTATAGGTACAAATTATTTCCCTGTAAAACCCCCTTAAAGCAGGTTAGCTGCGGGCTCCGCTGTGAAATAACATCAAGCCATTGTAAATAAAGACAAGCAGTGCCCCTGACACCATGTTCCCTGTTATGAAATAAAACCGTTTCAATCGAATCCAGTTATTCAGGTTGAGGATTTTTCGAGGTGAAGGAGTGGATATTGAGAGAGTGTATCTGTTTATGAAGCCATACCCTATTCACTGAGCCGCTAAGCCTCTGTGGTAAGCAAGCTATTTTACCTAAGCCTGCAATTTTTATATTCGCAACGTGGCAATCTAGCCTAGTGACACTACAAAATTAATCGCCTTAAATCTTGGGATACTTCCTGCAGCTTTTGCCAAGCCGTATACACTTATATCTATGGATAATAAAGTGAAAATGGGGAAAGAACGTGAGTCGAGTAACCAAGTTTAAGCGCAAAGGACGACTATGCTGGCTTTACCTATTTTTGTCGGTAATGCTGTTATCTATGCCTTCAAGCGCCCAAACCCTACCTGACGCCACTTTTTTAAAAAATGAAATCACTCGCCTTAATAGTGAATCCCCAAAAAGTGAAGCCTTAATTAACCAATATGAGACCTTACTCTCCCGGGTTAATGGCTACAAAAAACAGAAAGCCGAACGCGACAAATATCGAAATATTGTCAGCCAGTTTCCGGTGCAGCGAGAGCGGTTACTAAAAAAAATAACCGACGTAGAGCAGCTAGAGATCTTTAATTTTCGACAACAAAATAAGTACAGCGATCTTTCTCAATCTATCGCAACACTAGAGGCTGCTGTGACTGAGTGGCGCTCAAGCTATCAATCCAATAGTGATCAAAGTAAACAGCTGGTTAATGCAAGAACGGCTCTGCCCCAATCTCTTGCGCAAACAGATCGAGAAATCGAACAAGCCTCTATAATTAAAAGCGATACAGGCAGTCAGTTAGATCAGTGGCTTGAGTCAACCCATTTGGCCATGCTCAAACTTCAACGACAAGTAACTTCCGCTCAGTTACAAAGTTTAGACGAACGCACTGAATTGCTGCGTTTAGAACAACAATTGTTGGACCAAAAAATTCAAACAGCCTCGCCAATACTGATTAAATTACAAGATAAATTGACGCGAGTTGAACAAGCTTCAGTTAAAACACTGATTGAAAAAGCAAGACAGGTTAGTGAGGAGTCAGCCCTAGGCGATGCACAAGATCAACAACAGATAGAGCAACTCAAAAAATATACTTTGGAATTAGAACAGGTATTAGCAGAAATAGATAAAGCTCGGATCGCTTATCAAAAAATAGAGTCGGAACAGAGCAGTTTAACCGATGAACAGCGCTTGATAAAAACGAACCTAGCCTGGTTGCGTGACAGCACCGCTTTTGGCGCTTCCATTCGAGCACAGTTGCAACGCCTGCCTTCCAAAGTGGACACTCGATATATCCCAGACGGTATTGCCAAAGCCCACATTCGCAAATACGAAATAGGTCAGATAAGAGATAATGCACTAGAAAGTACTACTGCCGCAGATAAAGCGAGCGATAAAGCCCCTGATAAGTTAGCCGCGTTATTAGATCAATTATTAGCTCAATTGACAAAGGACTATGAAAAACTTATTTCTGCATTGAGCCAATTAAAATTAGTCAAAGACCAATATGCGCAAACAGTTGAAAAGGCTCGCAGCTTTTTAAAAGAACAGCAGTTATGGACGCGCAGCAACGTACCTATCTGGCAGCACCTTACCGATTTTAAAGAAGAAATTTGGTTTGGAACCAATAAATCATTTAAAGACATGTTCGATAAAGTGACACAAAGGCAGTCGATAATTTTGGCCACAGTGTTTGCTTTATACACCAGCCTTCTTATCTATATGACTGCACGACTCAATCGATACGCAGCACGACGTAAAGATGAGCTCCATAAGGTCTTTGGTCACCCATTAAAAGACCGTTTTTACTTTACTTTTTCGTTATTTGCATTAGCAATCCTGCGTGCGCTTATTTTACCTATTTGGTATGTGATAACGACTTGGTTAGTCTATTGGCTTTGGCCTGTACCAACTTCGAATGAGCTCAGTACACTCATTTTCGCCAGTGCATCAGGCCTGTTTGTCGTCGAACTCATTAACGCCCTAAGTTATAAGCAGGGCGTATTAGCTTTACACCTAAATTGGCCTGAAAATATTTGTGACTACCTGCACCGAGGAACGCAACGCATTCGCTGGCCATTTATCATTTTATTGATGTGTATTTTTGCTGCAGAGCTTATATCTGGTATCCATGAAGCAGAAATATCACGAGTGCTGTTCCTATTACTGATGGGCGTCATGATGACGGTGTTTATTTCACTGTTGAAGGAAAACCATTTGCCCTCCACGTTACCCGCGCCTCTCAATCGAGGATTTTCTCTCTATCTATTTCGTTTTGTGATTATCGGCTCGTTTATCACCATTATCATTATGGCGGTCATGGGGCTCTATATTGCGTCATGGATTTTACTTATCTATCAGCAACTCACTATTTACGTGGTGTTAGCAGTGCTATTCACCTACCAAATGGGAGAGCGCTGGTTAAAGCTAGAGCATAGGCAACTTAACTACCAACGATTGCTAGCCCGACGCGAAGAGCTGATTGCCCAGCAGCAAGAACAAGAGCAAACAGATGAAATACCCGAAATTGCCGAGCTAAGAGAAACGATTCCTGATGTGGAAGAACGTAGTTTAGCGAGTGAGCAGATAAGTGATCAATCATTAACCTTATTACGTGGTTTTTCCTTGATAGGCTTAATTGTTGCGGTGTTAACCCTGTGGTCAAGTGCATTGGAGATGACCAGCTGGTTAGATAGCATCGTGGTATGGCAGGTAAACGAGATCACGGAAACCGGTGTGAAGCTAGTGGATGTGACTCTGCAATCATTGCTTTATGCAATGGTGACATTAATCGTAACCTTTGTTGGAGTACGAAACTTACCGGGAATTTTAGAGCTCTTGGTCCTACGCCGTCTTGATTTGGCTCCAGGTGCAGGCTATGCCGTAACAACCCTGCTGCGCTATGTGATCTTGATGGGAGGCTTAATGGCCGCATTTTCCATCTTGGGCTTTCAATGGTCTAAGTTGCAATGGCTGGTCGCCGCATTCGGCGTTGGCTTAGGCTTTGGATTACAAGAAATTTTCGCTAACTTCATTTCCGGTTTGATTCTCTTGTTTGAACGGCCAATACGTATTGGCGATATTGTCACTATTAATGATTTATCGGGAACAGTCAGTAAAATTCAGACCCGTGCAACCACCATTATTGATTGGGATAACAAAGAAATCGTGGTGCCAAATAAGACCTTTATTACAGAAAAGCTAATTAACTGGTCATTGACGAGCCCCATCACCAGAATCGTCATTCCTATTGGAGTCGCTTACGGCTCTGATATCGATCGAGTGGAGACCTTGCTGTACCAAATTGCAGATGAGCACCCATTGGTGTTACCCGAACCACAACCTTCCGTGGTGTTCAGAACATTTGGGGCAAGTAGTCTTGATTTTGAATTGAGAGTGCATATCACTGCGATTGAATTACGTCTATCAACGGTTCATATCATCAATAAAAACATTGATCGCTTGTTCCGAGAGCACGAGATTGAAATTGCCTTCCCACAAATGGATGTGCATGTTCGTGATTTCCCGCCTAAACCCCAAGACACGTAACCTTCTATTTCAAATCGATATTTTAAGTATTCGAAACAGATGCGATGGTTAGCCTACAAGAGGGCAGAATTAGAACTATATTTATCTAAACTTTAGTTCATTTAATTAGCAACGCTCATGGTGGTAACGCAAAGGACAGAGCCATCATATACCCAAGCTACTTCAAGATGCTCGTTTCAGCGAGAATTTATTGGCTGCTAATCAAGGCGCAGATTTGTAAGCATAGTCGCTCTACGTTAAAAATCGGCAACGCAGAGTAGAAGCCAATAAAACTCGCCCTTCGGGAGTGACTCAGCGTATCTACTTCTGTGTCAAATAAGTTTAAAAGGGAATGCCATTCCAGCACTCATTTTCCTTGAATTAAACACGCTGAGATCACTCTAAATCCTGCATCTTGAGGTAACTTGGGTATATAAGCACAACTAGGCCTGTAACACCTGCTTTAAAAGGGAAACTTTAATACGAAAAGGATGAACCATGGCAACGCGGATTGGTACTAACCCGCAAAAAGAAAAAACACTATTTGGCTTCAAATCGATTATTTTGTTAGGCATTAACGCTATCATTGGATCAGGTATTTTTCTGCTACCTGGCGATGCTTACCAAGCACTCGGTCCATCTTCCATTTTGGTTTTTCTACTGTGCGCACTGTTAGTCATGTCTCTGGCACTATGTTTTGCAGAGCTATCATCACGCGTCAGCCAAAATGGCTCCTCCTATGTTTATGTTCGTGCGGCATTTGGTGATTATGCGGGGTTTATCGTCGGCACCCTAACTTGGGTTGCATCATGCCTAGGCATTGCCAGTTCCTTTGCGGCATTACTCACTGCGGCCAAACCGTTATTCCCCCAGCTAGCTGAGCCATGGCTTTATAATGTAGTGGGCTGTTCCTTAATTGTTATGCTGTTTTTTATTTCATATCTAGGAGTGAAAAGCTCAAGACGGGTGTCAGACTTTTCATCAATCGCAAAATTATTAGCGTTAACGATCTTTATTCTTTTTGGGTTTTCGGCAGTACAGCATACAAACTTCATCCCCTTTGTACCTGTCACTCTTGACTCTGATGTCTTATACGGTGAGCGATTAGGCAGTATTTTTGTGGTGTTGTTTTTTGCCTTTACTGGCTTTGAAAGCCTACCTATTGCCGCTGCACATATGCGTAACCCGAAAAAGAATCTACCGATTGCATTATTGGTTGTAGTGAGTGTCTGCACTTTATTTTATCTGTTGATTATGTGGATCTGCATCGGCATTCTGGGGCCCGCGCTAAGCCATACGAGTGTGCCTGTTGCCAGTGCAAGCCAGCAACTTTGGGGAGCAAGTGGCTTGTGGTTTATTACGTTAGCGACGCTAATTTCTATATTAGGCGTTGCCTTTTCAGGCATATTTAATACGCCAATTCTCTTGGCTGCATTAGCTGAGCAGGGGTTTGCGCCGATGGGATTAGCGAGGGTAAACCCGCGTGGTAGTTATGGCGTAGCCATTACATTAACCACGACGGTGGTGCTACTTACTTTCTTAAGTGGTGGTTTTTTACTGCTAGCCACATTAATGACCGCGGCCGTATTTTTGCAATATATTCCGGTCGCTTTAGCCGTCATTAAGTTACGCAGAAGTCAGGCGGCGCCTGCGCAATTCCACCTTCCATTTGGCTATGCGATACCCATATTTTCAGTCTCTTTTACGCTGCTAATGATGCTTATGGCGGGGTGGGAAATTATTTTGTTTTCTCTTGGCAGTTGGCTTGCCGCCAGCCTATTGTATTTTGGTTATACCCGTTACCGTTCAGGTTAAACGGGGAAACCCGTTAACGGAATTAAAAACACAGGAAAGCTATACCTTTTTAGCTGACTGAGGAATTGCACCTCTGTACTCGAACCTTGTTAAAAAGCTAAGCCTACGGCTCCCACCTATCTGAGTCGCATTAATGGCCGCGACAGATGCTTTAATCGTTATTAATTGAATCAATGAACGGCTCGACCCTAAAGATAATAACACTCCCCCCTTTATGTCAGGCTTCGCTCAGCGCAGAAAGGGAGTTTTTTTGTTAACTGGATCGCTAAAATATCCAAAAGCTAACTATTTACTCTGCTTCATGGTGCTATAGTGATTTCAGTTCTAAAATAAACCAGTTCAGTCTTTCAAGGAGCATCTATGTTAAATGAAAATCATGCGCTTATTTTCGACTTCCCAGAGTTTAAACAAGACATTGTTTATTTAAACTATACCGACCAAGAGTTCGACAAACTGTCCAAGCAATACCACCTGCTCGATTATGACATTCGTCAGCTAGAAATTGCCGGTAGCCCTACCGATGACGAGCATATGCATCAACTCAAGGTGCAACGCGCTACCCTAAAAGATGTTTTATTCCAAAGGCTAAAAGCACATCACGACTAAGCTCATTCATAAACAGCTAAGCCATAAACAACGAAGTCATATGCAATCAAGACTAGCCAAAAGAACAAGTTCCTTTGTCTTTTGGCTATGATGACTCTCACCACATAAGCTATTACTCCTACCCTAATCTTGCGGCTAAATGAAGAATACTTTGCAGTTATTTGTTATTGAGATCTTTCGCAACTGGGTAAATGAATGCTAATATTTACGCTTAACACTTCGTATAATCTCAATGATATGGTTTGAGAGTTTCTACCAAGAACCCTAAATTCTTGATTATGAAGACTTTACTTTATGTAATGCTAATTTAATAAGTTTGCTGCATTGTTGCTGTGCGACACTTGAGCACTGATGAACTTAGATTGGTATACCCACTTAATAAAGGAGAGCTTCATGAATTATCTACAGCTACCCAAAATCGATCTTCATTGCCACCTAGACGGTAGCGTTCGCCCGCAAACCGTTATCGACCTTGCCCAAATTCAAGGCGTTACAATCCCTAGCGATAACGTTGATGACATTAAAGCGTTAATGGTGGCGCCAGAATCTTGCCCTAATCTTGATGAATACCTTACCCGCTTTGCCCTGCCAGTATCCGTTATGCAAACAGAAGCAGCGCTTGAGCGTATTTCCTTCGAGCTATTTGAAGATGCGGCAAAAGAAAATGTGAAGTACTTAGAGGTACGTTTTGGCCCACAACTTCACCGCAAGCAAGGCCTTAACTTCGAGCAAATTATTGGCAGTGTAGTCAAAGGGATGCGCCGCGCTGAAGCGCAATATGATATTAAAGGTAACTACATATTATCCATCATTAAAGTACTACCAAAAGATGATATTAATGATGTGATTGATGCAGGTGCTAAGTTCCTTAATAACGGCGTAGTGGCATTTGACTTAGCGGCTAGCGAAGAACCAGGCTTTTGTCATGATTACATCCCCTACGCAAAATATGCGCTTGAAAGCGGCTACCGCATCACGATTCACGCCGGTGAACAAGGCGTAGGGCAAAACGTGTACGATGCCATTTCACTACTCGGTGCAGAACGTATCGGCCACGGTATCCATATCAATAGCCATAAAGACGCTTACGACTTAGTCAAAAGCGAAGCGGTTGCGCTTGAAGCTTGCCCTAGTAGCAATGTACAAACCAAAGCCGTTGAAAGCTTAGACAGCCATCCATTTGGTGACTTTTATAGAGATGGCTTACTGGTCACGATTAATACAGATAACCGTACCGTATCTGATACGACCATGACTAAAGAGCTGCAAAAATCTGTTGAAAAATTTAACTTAACCGAAGCTGATTATTTCAAAATCTACAAGATGAGCGCTGAAAACTCATTTGCATCAGATCAAGTTAAACAGCATTTATTGAGCTTTATTAAGCCTATTTAAGACGTAGCAAAGCTAGCTAATTTAGCTCCCAAAAGCCTATCCGCCTTTATCGCTGCTAGGCTTTTCTATCTCTCCCAGCCAACTCCGTCATACTGCTCCGTCAGTATTCAACTCACAAACATAATATTTCAACTTGATTGAAAACCTCTGCTGACTTTTCAGGCAGTCTAGCCAAGTTAGAGCATCAAGAAGATGCCCACTAAACCCAAAATGGCAACAATCCGCTCACAAACACAGCAAACAGCCAGCAATTTACGGTAATACTTGTTTTATTTCACGGTTAAACATACATTCCGCCTGCAGCAATCAATCGCTGCAACAAAGAAAAAGGCAAACCAGTTGAAAGGCTGGGACGCAAAACCACCGGTCTAAGGGTCATTTTTACCTACGATAGCGGGGATGCCATTGGTATCTTGCCACTCAAATAACTCATTGTAGTTATCGATGAGTGACGGGT
Organism: Shewanella sp. 0m-8; assembly: GCF_052977265.1. NCBI lineage: Bacteria > Pseudomonadati > Pseudomonadota > Gammaproteobacteria > Alteromonadales > Shewanellaceae > Shewanella > Shewanella sp. 0m-8. Next base: position 32,514 of record NZ_JBRIMB010000019.1, read on the forward strand.
CATGTTTACGCGTTTTGCCTTATTGATTGATTTATCTCAATAAGGATTTATTTAATGCTACAAAATAGAGTTCGACCTTTAACATTGCTGATTGCTAGTGCAATTGTGCCATTATCGGCGCAAGCACAAGTTAATATGCAACAAGCTGCTGAACAAACCTTCAGCATTATCACCAGTATGCAGCAGCGTGGGATAACTGGTGACGGTGTAATTGAAGAAGATAACAAACGTTATATTGTTCACAACAACCATCGCTTCGAGCTACACCCCAATAACTACCCTAAATTTCCGTTTCCTTACGGCGGTGATGAAGCCCTAAAACCTTATTACGACACGTTCTCCTTTCTTGATGAAAAATGGGATATCGTGATGAATAATGACTACGGTTTTTATTTTATTCATGATGAATTCGGCAGCATGAGTAGTGATACTCTTGGCTGTTTTATTGAGTATTATCCAAACCAAAGCTTTTCAGCTGAACAAGCTATGCGATTTGAAAAAACAGAATGTAACAGCGCTCCTAGTTTGAGTGATGTTGAGTTATCAGGCGTATTCGATACTGGCGCAAACCTGACCTGGAAAGGGCATATTGCAGGTAATCAATATAAAATCAGTTTAAGCCAAACCAACAGCAAGATAGCACCACAACTATTTACAACCGACTCACCTGAATTTTTCTTTAACCAACTAGCCCCAAGCACCGAATATCAAGCGCAGATCCAAGCTTGTAACACCACTGCTTGTGTTGATGTTACGCCATTGCTATTCACGACCGAAGCCAAAAAAGTGGGTTTTCATGACGGTATTCGCAACTTAAATCACCTCGATGGTGAGATAGCTGCGCATGTATCATTTATGCAAAGTCACAGTCTTACTGCGCCATACGGTAATGCCGAGCTCAACGCGCCAGACATCGTGATTGGCCGCGAAGCCATGCTATTACTAAGCCCACAGCAAGATGATATCAACCAAATCTGGGTTGAGGTTTATCAAAATGGCGAGCAAGTCAGTCGCCAAATGATGCTGTCACCAGCCAACCAACCAAAAACCGATCAGTATGCAGTAGAAGGTCGTCCAACGGTTATTTTCGGCCACAATGTGTGGAGTTTCCCACTAGAGTGGCAATGGGTAAAACCAGGTTTATCCCTACAATTTGTTGATAATCATGGTCGCTATGCCGAGTTATTACAGCAAAACATTGAATTTGGTGGTGCGCCAGAGCTCATTATCCAAAACATCGATATGGGTATGCTAACAGAGCCGCGTGGCCGTAATACTATGGCTAACAATACGGCTGAACATGCTGCTGATTACTTCCAAAAGATCCCCGTGTCTAAACTTGTAGTAGGTCAATACGCATCAGCTTACTTTCCAGTAGTGACCATGCCAAATGGTAAGGTTTATACTGAGCGCAGTGACTCAGACGGTGGCTGGCACTCTGGTGACATGCGTGAAGCCATTGGCAAGGCGATGATTTCGACTGGTATTAATAATGCTAACGTCGGCATTACTACCAGCGCAGGTAACTCGCAAACCTATAACCGTTACTTTAACCATATTACCGCCCATACCAACGTTGGCGTATATATTGATACAAAAACTCAGCAAACCGAAACCGTGGTTCATGGCGGCAGTGGCGGCGGTGGCATTTTAACCCTTGAAGACACAACCGGTAATGAGTGGTCACATGAACTAGGCCATAACTACGGCCGAGGCCACTGGCCAAGCATGGCATCAGTACACGATATGGAAAGTGGCTGGGGCTGGGACGCGGTATTTAAGCGTTTTATCGGTAATATCGATTGGCGTGGTTCAGCTGAAGAGCTAGATATAGGCGGCGAAGTCTCATCACCGTATTTAGATACCTTCCGCTTTTTACGCGATGCCCAAGCTGGCGGTGAATACAAGAAAGTTGGCGTCGTCAGCAACTACACTTTTGAGCATCCCACTCAAGCAAGAGCAACTCAGACTTGGCTTAACAGTGGCTTCAATCAAATGCCAGATAGCGCAGATTACTACGTTAAGTGGAGCCAAGAGCAGCAACGCTATGTTGATTCAGAAATAGACGCTAGCACAGCAGAGCATACAGGTATCAATGTCACCACTTTAGTGGGAATCTACGACCCTATGCGACTTAATCCAAGCCAGATTTACCCAGTACTTTACGGAAACTACGGTAACACCTTTCAATTACCAGAAGCGACTGAATACACACCGGTTAACTCTGGTGAAACACTCAACAGCGGCTGGCACCATTACCAAAGTTTAACCACGGTTCAACAGGCATTAAGCACTTGGAAAACGATTGCGGACAATGGCAAAACTAAGCGTTTATGCCAATTTGAGTTTGTCACGACTGCAGGTGATAACGTCAACTTAGTCGGTCACGTTGATGACACAAATAGCTGTCGTACCAGTGACGATATGCGTTGGAAAATTGATGGACAAAACCAACACATGGTATCGGATAGTGGCGATTATGCCCTGCTATACCCAATCGGTCGCGGAAAAATTATGTATACGCCTACCATGGGTATCGGTGAAGTTAATATCTGTATGTTAACCGATCTCAATAACCCAGGTCACAATGGTGCAGGCTTTGTACAAGGCGATAAGTGCGTGCAAATTCCTGGCGTTAAGCACAGCAATAATAATGATTGGTCCTACACTATTTGGCGTAATGAAATCGAGCAGAGTCAATATCGTCACCACAATGTCTGTCGTCTTGACGTGCTTGATAAACAAGGACAGACAAAGTCTTACGATCTAGCAGGCCAACGTTTCAACAGCGTCGAAAGCAATAAGTTCCATTTAAACTTGCCACAACAACAGCTAGCAGACATCACCTTACGCTGTGAAGATAATGAAGGTGTGCATGTCCTTGCACAATTAACGCCGTCATTAGAAACCGGTATCGATGAACTGCCTGAAGCCGTGATCTTAGGTCAAGAGCATGGTTACGACGCGCTCAATAGCACACTAGGTAATGGCTGGTTCGATCATAGCGCTAAAATGGATTACAACTCATTAAGCTCACGCGAACTGAATAACTTGGCCACTATGAAAGTAAATGGTCAAAATCTCCCCGTTTGCCGCTTTGAGCTAGCTATCAATGGCACAGTACAAACTGTACATGGATTTGTTGAGCAAATCGTGACTAACGACTACCGCTGTAGCGGCGGTGATGACATCACTGTGATCCAAGGTGACAATGAGCAACGACTTGAGTCACAGCTTAATCAGTTCCAGTGGTTGTCTTTATGGAATCCACTGCATACTGGTGAGCGTATCAAAGCGAAAGTTGATAGTAAGCAGAACTTGTGTAGTGTGACTCGCTCAGGCTTCTACGGTGCGGGCTTTATCAATGCAGGCGGCCAATGTACACAAGCATCTGGAATTAAGTGGTCAAACGGTAATGATTGGTTATTCTCCAATGGTTACGGCCAATACAGCTACAAATAAACTGCTAGCCTAGCCTTGCGACAGCTACAAACGCGCTTAGAAACCAAAGCCAGTTGCCCGCGCAACTGGCTTTTTACGTTTGGCCTAAGCTGTCAATAGCCGGTTCTACACATTGCTAAAAGCTCACATTAATAAAGCCTCTAAAGGTAGATGGCGTGAACATATATGTTTTTTAATCAAGGTTAAACAGTCGCTCTAACTTTTAGCAGTGTGGCTTTCAGCGCAATATGTGCGTTTTATTTTCATTCTGTGAACTATGCACCTATGTTTCGGCGAACACTTGTACACATAATGAGGTATCAGTAATTTGACCGTTGGAGTTAGCAATGCAAAACATAGATTGCCCACAGTGCAGCCATAAGATCGACGTAAATGTAGTTTCCTGCCCCCAATGTCATGCCGCCCAGGGACTAGAAGCCCTTTCTGGCGTCGATCCAGAAATGCATATTAAAAATCAAAAATTGGCGATCTGGTTTAGCTTCCTATTTGGTGGATTAGGACTACACAAGTTCTATTTAGGTCAACACCTAAAAGGCAGCTTGTATTTAGCATTTAGCTGGACACTTGTGCCTATGATTGTAGGCTGGGTTGATGCCGTACGCACCTTAAAGATGACGCCATTTAATTTTGAGCAGCGTTACTGCAAAAGAGTTTCTCAGGGATTTTAAGCAAGAGTTTGTAAATATAAAACTCTACCGCCACTCCCCCTCAAGAAAGACAGCTTAGACTGTCTTTTTCTATTATTGGTTAAGCTCGAATGGAGATAGCCTAATATTGTGTAGTGTTAGCCTTGCAAAATAAGTACTTGCCAACTATCGATGATTAAACCGTCTTACAGAATAAAGCCAACCAGTTTTTGCCATAATCGAACATGACACTCCACCCCATTTAATCATCCATTTAGTAAATATCAATTTCTATCATTGTGCCTAGCCAGAGATTTAGGGGTAAGCTCTTAAGTACAAGTTAAACCTTGTTTTTATGACTCTTCTTTTCGTTGCTTCATAAAGGACTAAACCACAAGATGCATATTAACCAACCGCTAACCATGACCTTTTTAGCTCTGGCTGTTAGTAGCAGTTGCTTCGTAGCAGACTATCAAAACGTTAACGATATTCCGTTTCAAGACAATAACTTTAAAAGCTGCGTATTCGCCCAAAAAGAGCAAGCCCCCGCAGCCATTACTCAGTTAGTTTGCCGTAAAGCGAAGGTAAATAAAGTCGACGAATTCAGTCTATTCCCAGCTCTTAAAGTGCTTTAGCTATCTAGACCGCAATTAACTCAAGTTGATTTAAGCAACAACCCAAAGCTTACCGATCTCAGTGTGGTAGGGAATCAACTCACCGAGTTAAATCTTAGCCATAACCCAGAACTTCAATACCTATGGGCAAAAGAAAACCAACTCTCTTCACTGGACTGTAGCCATAACCGGGGCCAAGTCCAAGTGGGCTTAACCAGTAATCAAGTGAAAAGTATTGATGTAACCAAACGGCCTACTCAATAGTTTAGGCCTGATGTATAACCAGTTAACACAGCTAGATGTAAGCAATAACCCCAAACTAAGCAAACTGCACCTAACAGACAATCAACTCACAGCTATCGATGTTAGCCACAATTCTAAGTTAAGAGCCCTTTGGGCAACAGGTAACCCGCTGACTCAGCTTGATATCAGTAACAACCCTTCATTCAATGACTATGAAGTCGACGAAGCCGTTACGGTTAGCGAATAAAGCATATATATAAAACACATATATAAAGGTAACTAAAGTCCAGCAATTGCACACAGTGCCGGACTTTTGATTATTGTGAACGCCTAAAACCAAGATTCATAAGGCTAGTATTTGGAAAGTCACCAATAAGGACTAACGCTTAAAAGAAAGCCCCCACATCAACAATTTGCTACCATCGGTGTAGTCATCGGTCGCGGTGGCAGAAATACGAATACGCTCTGCATAGACTGTACGCGGTAAATTAAACTCCTGTCTTTGATAAGTTGGTGCATAAATCGGCGCAAACTCAAAGTTTCCTACTGTTTGCCACTCACCATTTTTCCAAATATCAAAGTTAAAGGTACGCAGTCTTGTGCCTTCACCATTGTTAAACGAACCTAAGCGGAACGTTTTCATCGGCATAGGCTTTTCAAAATCGATATAAAAAGAGATTGGCAAGTTAGCATCACGTACATCAGCCTGCAGCAACATGCCCTTGCTGGTGTCGAAATACTCATCATTGGTAAAATGAGGTTCAAGATTATCAGAGTCAACTAAGAAGGTTGAGTTCAAGCTGTTATGAGTGTTATTACCACCTGACTGAAATACATCATCAGCATAATAGGCAATAATATTTTCAAACTGAGGCACGTCTTTAGTCAATAAATCACTATAGAGTGAAAAGTCACCTTTTTCACCATCCGCACCAAACCACACGCCCTCCCAATACTTGCCGTTGATGTTACCAAAATACCAATTACGGGTTTCACCTTGATGGATCTCAAACTGAAATCTTGGCTTATCACCAGAACCTATATACTGGCTATTAGTGTTTTCTACTTCTCCAGAAATAACCGACCCCGTATCAGTCGTACCAATAATAGTGTTCCCTGATAGATCGATATTTAATTTGATCTGTTTCTGGAAGTCAGTAACACCATCCAATGCCTCATCATAATGCAGATAGACCGACTCGTTAGCTGAATAGACAAAAGGAGAAATAAAACACAATGTTGAAAGTAAGAGCTTTTTCATAAGTAATAACCTTAAACGGGAAATCAGTTGATGTGATGTTTGTTTTTATTAATTTTCATATAAAATCAGGCCGGCAACGTAAACAGTGGCAAGCCTTACTTAAGGCGACTGTTTTCGATAAAAATCAAAAATGATATAGACAAAATACTGAGTCACTTGAGGAGCCATTAGCCTTCTGCGGTAATCTCGCTAAAGATACGCGATCAAGGTTATCTCGCCATACAACAAAACACCTCCCTAACACATACTTATTCATCAATAGCTACTAAATTAAAAACTAAATAATATAAAGAAAGCTTATAACACAAAGAAAAAACTGTTAAAAATACGTTAAAAAACCTTCCGGCAGATTAATAACTAATCAGTCAAACCAATTTCAATTGAATTTTTAGTCACATTTAACGCATAAGTATTGATTTAACTTTGTATAAGCTTATAGTCAATCCCAGTTGAATATTTTGATTAAGAGAGTGGAAAGTGAAGAAGTCAGTATTGGTTGTAGCAAGCTTAGGTTTAACAGGCACATTAATGTTATCTGGCTGCGGTAAGAGTGATGATGTACTTGTAGTGGGCACCAATGCGTCATTCCCACCTTTTGAATATGTGGGTGGCGTTAGTGGCGATGAGATTATGGGCTTCGATATCGATTTAGCTCAGCAGATCGCGAAGGATGCAGGCAAAACCCTAAAAGTTGAAAACATGAATTTTGACTCGCTTATCGTAGCGCTCAATGCTGGTAAGGTCGACTTTATCGCCTCGGGCATGACCATCACTCCAGAGCGTCAGGCTAGCGTTAACTTTTCTGAGCCTTACTATGAAGCCACCCAGATGGTACTCGTCAATAAAGACAATAACAGCATCAACAGCCTAGATGATCTTAAGGGTAAACATATCGCGGTGCAGCTAGGCTCTACTGGCGACATTATGGCTAAGAGTTACAGCCAACAAGTGACCGCCTTCAACTCAGGCTTCGAAGCCGTGATGGAGCTAAAAAATGCCAAGGTTGACCTGGTGTTGTTTGACAGCGAACCTGCCATCAGCTTTTTAGAGAAGAATCCACAGCTAAAAATGGTTGAGCTGGATTTTTCACCCGAGTTTTACGGCTTTGCAGTGGCTAAAGACAAAGCTGAGCTGCTAAACAGCATTAACAGCAGCTTAAGCATCATGAAGCAAAACGGTGGCTATGACGCCCTCGTTAACAAGCACATGAAGTGAGTAGAGCATGATTGATGCAATTAATACTTCACTGTTTACCCCAATAGGCGAAGATGGCTTAATCGGAATTTATCTTATTCTGAATGGCCTTAAAGTCACTTTGATTGTGACCTTCTTCGCAATGATAATCGGTTCAATTCTCGGTGTGGCAACCACCTTGATGAAGATGTCATCGAAATGGTATCTACGTTGGCCAGCCAGTTTTTATGTCAGCGTGATCCGTGGTACGCCAGTGGTTGTGCAGTTAGTAATCCTTTACTTTATTGTGCTAGCGGCACTGGACGTGGATAAGATCACTGCAGCCGTTATCGCCTTCGGTCTTAATAGCGGCGCCTATATCTCTGAGATCATTAGAGCCGGTATTCAAGCCGTCGATAAAGGCCAAATGGAAGCGGCACGTTCATTAGGCTTATCGCAAGCAGCGACCATGAAAGAGGTGATCCTGCCTCAGGCGATTAAAAACATTCTGCCCTCGCTAGGTAACGAGTTTATTGTGTTACTTAAAGAAACTGCGGTAATTGGCTTTATTGGTGGCGTGGACTTAATGCGTGCAGGTGAAATTATCCGTAGCCGTACCTTTGAAGACAGTGTGCCGCTATTTACCTGCGCACTTATCTACCTGTTACTGACGTATATTTTTACCTTTATGCTATCTAGATTTGAAACGAGGTTAAAGCAAAGTGATTAAAATTAATGGTTTACATAAGAGCTTTGGCGATAACCAAGTGCTAAAAGGGATAGATGAGCAGATTAACCATGGCGAGGTTGTCAGTGTGATCGGCCCGTCAGGTAGCGGTAAGAGTACCTTCTTACGCTGCATCAACTTACTAGAGCAGCCAACTCAAGGCGAAATTTTTATCGATGGTCAATCGATTACCGCTGCGGGCGCTTGTATCGATAAGCTAAGACAAAAAGTGGGTATGGTGTTTCAAAACTTTAATCTGTTTCCCCATAAGACGGTTAAGCAAAACATCACCCTTGCACCTGTAAAACTAAAGCTGATGACACAAGCACAAGCCGACATTGAAGCCGAGTCTCTACTTGAGCAGGTTGGCCTAAAAGATAAGGCCGATGCGTATCCATCGAGCCTATCGGGTGGACAAAAACAGCGGGTAGCAATTGCCCGTGCACTCGCAATGAAACCTGAATTGATGCTGTTTGATGAACCCACCTCGGCGCTCGATCCTGAAATGGTCGGTGATGTACTCGATGTGATGAAGTCGCTCGCCCAGAAAGGCATGACCATGGTGATTGTCACCCACGAGATGGGCTTTGCCCGCGATGTCTCAGACAGAGTTATCTTTATGGATGGCGGCTTTATCGTTGAGCAGAATGAACCAGAAGCCCTGTTCAGCAATCCTAAAGAAGCCAGAACTCAGGCGTTTTTAAGTAAAGTATTGAGATAAGCTCAATCAACCCAACTATTTATAGACTCGTTTAGCACTAACGTTGAGCAGCGCTATAACCAAAGAGCCTCACAAAGGCTCGTCGTTTGCATAAACCCCGATATAAAAAAGACAGCTTTCGCTGTCTTTTTAGTTTAATTATCGGTAATTAAACTCATTGTTAACTCAAATTACTGATTAAGATCGAAACTCAGTCGCATATAATTCGTTTCATAATCAAGTACGCTCAATTGACCATCTGCCATGCGGCTTCGTTCAGCCAACAGTTTACGCCACTCACTTAGTGGCTTTTCTGAGCCGTAGCCTCTAACACCAATCTGAAGTCTTGGGTAATTTAGCGAATCAAATTTTGCATCTAAATCCGCTGGCAATTTGATATCTGGCATGCTGCCTGATACACCCCCCCAAATAATCCATTCAGCATCCCCATTATCTATATCTCCAGACAAACTCATGTGAGTCAACGCGATATCAGTACTTACGTTGCTAAAATCATATTGGTATGGCGCCTGGCCAGTTGAGATCTCACTGAATAATGAGTAGACCGCATCAGAAAAGCCGTTAGCCGGATCCCAAAGCATTATCGGAGAAGTCTTGCCCTCTGATGTGACTAGATGTCGTGCAGAGCTATAACTATTGGCGGTAACATTACCAATGTATTCTTGACCCATTCTCGCTGGCCAAACATAGCTACTATTAGTTAATGTTGGGTAAACAAATACCGGATCGTTTTGACTATAATTGGTCCAACCTTCAAATGAGCGGGCATATAAGATCCGTGCATCATAAGGATTAACATAGTCAACCACTACGCCCTGCTGGGTAAAGTCACTCATATTCAATGTATATTGAGTTTTATCGGTCAAATCAATACTGCCACCTAGGCTACTTTGGCCATCGGCAGCAATTAACTGCACATCTATTGGCCCAACACCATCACACCACTCAATTAAGGGGGAACGAGTAAATGGCGTTAACTCATAGCTGCTGCCTCCCAAATACAGCAAACTGTCTGGCGCATCCTCGATAAGCGACTGCACCGGAAACTCGACTTGTTTACAGTTACAACCTTCTTCATTGTTGTCATCACGAAAATAGGTAATGCCTAAATCGCCAGCTTCAACATTAACATTAGAAATAACCTTGAGTGTTGGCAGGTCTTTGTAATAGTACTGGTTGTCCGCGGTTAACGTGATATGTTTAGCGTTACTCGGCCAGTCTGCAGTGAGCGCACCATCGGCATCTGTTACGTACTCAGCAATAATGTCACCCGTATTATTGTGCACAAATACTTTGACGCCAGACTTAGGCTGTTCTATTCCACATTGATTGTCCACAACTGTATTTAATGTAATTTGCGGCACATTACCGCCAGATGAGCCACCATTGCCAGCAGAGCCTGATGAATCATCACCACCTCCGCCACATGCGGTTAAAACCAATGCAGATAATGCTGTTAGCGTCCATTTTCTTGTTGTCATATCTTCTTCCTGAATATGTATAAATAAACCAAATAGTCACTTATTTAGTCTTGTTGCGTCTAAACCCGTTAAATTGCCGTCAATGACCCATTAAATTTGCTTATTAGTTACTTGCTATAGTCAATAGCTATTCGTTAACAGGCTCCCTTAAGGGATTGTATAAACCCCAAGCAAAGCAGACGTTTAATTGTTACAAATGTGTGACTAAAAAACATTCAAGCTACGGTAACCTGTTATGCCTTAACTGTCTATTATTTACCCCCCCTCTACTTAAGCCTTGAAAGAATAGCCAATTAACACCAGGTCATAAGCAGCTAATCCAAAGCCTATTGCCTATGATATTGAAATGAATATCGCCACACTCGCTTGCCAATCTAGGCTCAACCATTACTCTCTATCTCCCCAGAAAAACCAAGATATTTCCTGCTGTAGTTAATGCGTTTATAAGCCAGTTATCCCTCTCTGAACTATAATAATAGGTAGCATTATTTAGCCTTTATGAGGTAACACCATGTCTATTTCAGCTCGATTGAATGACTACCTAGATGACAACAAGATCAAATTTGATCTTGTTCCCCATCCCCATAGTTCTAGCTCGCTGAGCAGTGCTATTGCCGCCAATATATCCCCGTCACAGTTAGCCAAAGCCGTCATTTTAGAGGATCATGAAGGCCGAAGAGTCATGGCTGTATTGCCAGCCAATCACAAGGTCAGTTTACGAACATTAGGCGACAAGCTAAACCGAGATCTTCGCTTGATTGAGGAGAAAGAGGTCTATGACATGTTTAGCGATTGTCACAAAGGTGCCATTCCCTCTTTAGGTGATGCTTACAACCTAGAGGCGGTTTACGACGATCTACTGGTCGAAGCTAAGGAGATCTATTTCGAGGCCGGCGATCACAACACCTTAGTGCATTTGAGTAGACAAAACTTTATCGAGCTCATAAAAGACGCTAAGCACTTACGTTTCAGCCACCAAAGTATTCATTAAGCCTGCGCATGCGCCGATAAACTTCGGCGCTGCACTCTGGCTAAAAACCAACACCTTTAAACCACTGCTTTTCCAGCAAAGCTTTTAAACCTACTTAATTTTTAATCGCTAACGCTATTAATCAATTGGAGTCTGAATAATCGCCCCCTTCTCGCCGCTATGATCCCCACGCCAAAAAGTTAACAAGATGTAGACAAACGTTTAAATGACTGGTTAACTAACCAACATGTCTTTGTCGTATTTGATAAAAATATTTTGGGTACTTATTCGTTCACTAGTTCAGTAAGTATATGTTTTACTATCAAAATTAAGACATCCGAAATAATAAAAGTATCCATCAACAATGATTGATGGAACAACACAATAAAAAGGATCTTTTAATGCGCTTAAATAAGTTAGTGCTCGCTTTGGGGATGGCTTCGACGGTTGTTTTAACCGGTTGCGGCTATGAAGAAACTGACAAAAGTGACTCACTCTTTGTACCAGAACCCACACCTGAAGTGATCCCTCCGCTGCAAGCTTTTGCTCCCGAAGGGCAGCTTAAAGCCCAAATTCGCCGCACCGCTTATGGCGTCCCCCATATCCAAGCCGACAATCTTGAAAGCTTAGGTTTTGGCAGCGGTTATGCTCAGGCTCAAGACAACTTATGTGTGCTCGCTGATGGGTTTATCAAGGCTAACTCTGAACGCTCGATGTACTTTGGCCCTCATGCTTCTATCGATTTCACCACGGGTTTGCCAACGGCTGAAGACAACGGCAACTTAATTTCAGACTTTGCCTACAAGGCACTGAAGATCCGTGAAAAAGCTGAAGCGCAATACCCAAGCTTTAGCTACAACTCACGCGCATTAATGGAAGGTTTCAGTGCTGGTTACAACCAATTTCTAGCCGACGTAGAAGCAGGGACCCAAACTGGCGAGCCATTTTGTTCAGGCCAGCCTTGGGTTAAACCTATTGATGGCGTAGATGTGGCCAACTACCTATTTTCTATCGCCTTGCTACCGGGTGCGGCTAACTTCCTTGACCTGATTTTTTACGCCAACCCCGGTGATGGTCAAGAGTACCTTCCGCGCATCGTCGGCCCAGCGCCAACTCAAGCGAAAACAGCTTTTATTCAGGACGTGAATAGCAAGTTTATTGCTTATCAAAACGCTATTAAGACACCAGAAACTAACCCTAGAGATCTCGGTTCAAATGGTTGGGGCTTAGGTAAAGATAAGACTGAAAACGGCAAAGGCATGGTGCTGGGTAATCCGCACTTCCCCCATACAGGTAACTTGCGTTTTTGGCAATCACACTTAACCATTCCTGGTCATATTGATGTCATGGGAGGCTCTTTAGTCGGTATGCCAGCAGCCATTAACATTGGCTTTAACAAAGATGTGGCGTGGACGCATACCTTCTCAACCGCTGAACACTTTGTATTGTACAATCTTGAGCTCGTTAGCGGCGATCGCATGCAATACCTGTTTGATGGTGAGGCAATGCCCATCACTAAAGAAACAGTACAGATCTTAGTCAATGGCGGCCCTGCGGGCATGTTGGTGGCAGAAAAAGATATCTACACCACACCAAAAGGCCCTATTGCAGAAGCTCCGGCTAACCAAGCGCCATTTGGTTGGGATGATGGCCAAGCCTTTATGCTGCAAGATGCCAACATGGCTAACAAAGATCCAATCGATCATTGGTTAGCCATGAACCGCGCAACCAACAAAGATGAGTTCCAGCAGGCCTTTAAAGATTACGATGGCGTGATTTTTAATAACACCATGTATGCCGATAAAGACGGTAACACTTTCTATATTGATGACTCGACCGTTCCGGGCTTATCTGGGATCGCCATTAGCCTATTAAAATCAAACCCCGATATTATTGCCGCACGACAGCAAGCTGGGTTTACGATTTTACCGGGCAATGCCTCTATGTTTGCCTTTGACAAGCCAATGGCCTACGAGCACGCCCCTAAGCTTGAGCGTAGTGACTTTGTGCAAAACTCTAACAACTCATTTTGGTCAACCAACCTGGAAGCGCCGCTTGAAGGTTACTCTGCAATGTACGGCCCTGAGCGTGGGCAACAGTCTCTACGTACCCGTATGGCGCTTAAGCTGATGAGCGAGGCTGCTGGTGAAGACGGTAAATTTAATATCGACGAGCTAGAAGCTGCTGCACTGGCTAATGACATCTATCTTGATAGCTTGGTATTTACTGACTTAATTGCTCAGTGTGAAGCTCAAGGTAGCGATCCAGTGGTGGTCAGCCCGACTCAATCTAAAGATATCAGTGCTGCCTGCGCAGCGTTAAAGCAATGGAACGGTAAGCAAGATAACGACAGCATTGCTGGTGCACTTGTACGTGAGTTTGCCCACCAGTTTGATCAAGCAAGTATGTTGACTGTCCCATTTGATGCCAATAATGCCGCCACTACGCCAAATAGCTTAGCCACAGATGGCAGTGCATTAGTGGCGCTAGCCAAAGCAGCGTTAAACGTAGAAGCTGCAGGTTTTAATGTTGATGCCGCAATGGGCACTGTGCAATTTGTTGAAAAGTCATTACCCGATGGCACACCATCAGGCACCAAGCTACCTTGGCCCGGTACCCATAATGCAGAAGGCGGATTTAATGTATTCTCAACCCGTTTATCGGGTGACGATACGTTAGTACCTCAGCATGAGTATGCCGCGGTGATGGACGCCGTTACCGGCAAACCACTCGCATCGGGTCTATCTGAGCAAGGCTATGCAATTCGTTATGGGTCAAGCTGGATGATGGCGGTGAGCTTTACCGATCAAGGCCCTGTGGCTAAAGGCATCTTAACTTACTCGCAATCGAGCAATATTATGAGCCCGCAGTTTAATGACCAAAGTGAGCTTTACTCAAACAGTAAGCAATTCCGTCCTTTCTTGTTTAATGAAAGCGATATTGCCGCTGCAGTTGAGTCAACGATTGAGCTAAGCGCGCAGAAGTAATAACACGCAAAAGTCAGCACTCTGTAACAAGCTAAATACAGATTCTCGTCGCGATACAGAGGGGATAAACTGAGGTTTATCCCCTTTTACTAGGTAAAGCATCACCGCCTAAAACAATAGCGCTACAGCTAAGTCCTTGTACTACAAGCGCTAGCCTCTTCTTTCATTCCCATATACAACACAGAGTCATCCTTGTTGTTCGCTATTCAATTGAATGCTTAATTTTCAATAACTTAATTACACTCCAAAACTTGCTGAAACACATATTCAAGTGCATGATTTGCTCAAGTGTAGTGAGAACACTTTGGCAATAAAGAATATGCGACAAGGAGTGCACCATGCATCTTCAGCTCTGGATTAGCCCAGTATTAGTAACTATCGGCTTGCTGTTTTTATCGGTAAATACTCAAGCAACTACCAAAACGACTACAGCTATCGATAAGCCTGCCACCACGATTAACTTAAATAAGTATCTTGGTGGTTCTCAGGGAAAACTCAAAGAAAAATCGGCTCTTATCTTTAAATTTGGTAATGGCAGCGCTAACAATACCTGCAGTATTATCACTACAGATAATTACCTTAGACACGCTAAAAATCGCTTAGAGAATATCAATCTAAGTGAGTCTAATTTTTACTTTGATTGTTTATGGAATGGCACTTATTACTTTTTGTCGAATCGCGTTCGGACCTATGCTGAAGTGATCATCAAACAACCCGATAGCCAATTTCCAATGTCGATGCACATCGAAGCTAAACTGGTCAGTCTGACGGGAGAGCAAGCTAACATCATCAGTGGCGATATCTCATTAAGAAACACGCTCAATTAGTCTCAAAACCATACCTTGAACAGCGATAAAATCACAACTAACTCGCTCAAGACATCTATTAGCCATAATTAATAACTAGCTAATTAACAAACTAATAAATAAGACTTTTATAAAATTGCACGAGCCAAAACCTGTCGATTTACCTGCAAAACATGCATGCATCACACTCAACTTGGCGCCTAAATGTGACTCCAATACCAATAACTCATTAAGCCAATCTACTTTACTTGGCCGCTATGCAATATTAGCGCGCCGTAGATCTAGACCTAAAAAATAAAACGCTTATAACCCCAATGTATAAACCTGATTTTTAATAGGGTTTATCACTTTGTTTTATAAAGCGATAGGTGGCCTCATACCTAAAAAACTGAGGAGACTGCGCGCACTTTAACATTACTTTTTGACTAATTTTAAGTGTAGAAAACATGAAAGACATGACGAGTAACATACTGCTTATTTCGGGCCATCCCGATCTCAGTCGCTCCGTTGCTAACACCGAAATTCTTAAACGGCTCGATACAACAAGCCTGTTTACGATCCATAAACTCGATGAGGCCTGCCCCAGCTATCAGATTAACATCCAAGCTGAACAAGCATTACTGAGCCAAGCCGATATTATCGTGTTCCAGTTTCCCCTTTACTGGTCCACCTAACCCGCTTTAATGAAGCTTTGGTTTGATGAAGTATTTACCTACAACTTCGCCTTCGGCCCTGAAGGAGACAAGCTAAAACACAAGAAAGTGATTCTATCTATCACCTGTGGCGCAACCGCGAGCTCCTATCAGCCAGGAGAGTTTAACTTCTTGCCTCTAGAGCAGTATTTACAAGCCGCTGTGCACCCTATCAAAGCTGCACAAATGGAGATTGTCGATACGGTTATCACCTTTGAAATGAATTCAACATCTGATGAGGGTGGCGATCAAAATACCGTTATGCAATTGGCTCAACAACATGTTGAGCGCTTAACCAACGTAATCAACCAACTGAATTAATCATAAATAGGTCCTCTTATAATGTTGCAATCTCTATTAGGCATCACAGCCCTGTTAGTTGTGGGTTATCTTTTTTGTAATGCTAAAAAACAAGTCAACTGGCGTACAGTCGGTGGCGCACTCATTATTCAGCTCGCCATTGCAGGCTTTGTATTAGCCACCAGCTTTGGCGCTAACGTATTATTAGCCGTTTCAAATGGCGTCGCCAACGTGCTTGGCTTTGCAGCTAAAGGCATTAGTTTCGTATTCGGCAACTTAGTCACCTTCCAGGTTGAAAACTTAGGCTTTATCTTTGCTTTCCAGGTATTGCCAGCCATTATCTTCACCGCATCATTAGTCAGCTTGCTGCACTACATGGGCATCATGACCTTTGTTGTTAAGGTACTCGGCGGCGGACTGCAAAAGGCTATTGGCTCTTCCAAGGCTGAATCAATGAACGCTATCGCCAACACAGTATGCGGCCAAACTGAAGCGCCTCTATTTGTTAAACCTTGGCACCCTCACCTAACCAAATCAGAAATTTTTGCCATCATGGTCGGTGGTTTAGCCTCCATTGCAGGCTCTGTATTAGCAGGTCTTGCAGGCATGGGCGTCGAAGTTCGCTACTTAGTTATGGCGTGCTTTATGAGTGCGCCTGCGGGTCTGTTATTTGCAAAGTTGATGATCCCTGAAACAGAGCAGCCAGTGAATGATGTCCCTGCTCTGCCTGATAATGAAAAGCCATCTAATTTTATCGATGCGATTGCTAAAGGCGCCATTGCCGGTATGCAAATTGCCGCGGTAGTGGGCGCAATTTTGATTGCCTGTATCGGCTTAATGGCCATGCTAAACAGCATGATTGGCTGGGCTGGCGGACTATTTGGCTTTAAAGACGTAACACTTGAACTATTGATGGGTTACGCATTTTCACCCATCGCTTGGTTAATTGGTGTACCTTGGGCTGAAGCCAATGTTGCCGGTAACTTTATTGCGCAAAAACTCGTACTAAACGAGTTTGTGGCCTACGCAGGTTTTGCGCCTTATATATCTGGTGAAACTGTGGTTGCCGCAACAGGTGAAGTGATGTCACCGAAATCGGTGGCGATTATTACCGTGGCTCTATGTGGTTTCGCTAACATCGGCTCTGTGTCTATGGTGGTTGCAGCGCTCAGCACTATGATCCCAAATAAGTCTAGCTACATTGCGTCTGTCGGTATGAAAGTGCTACTAGCAGCGACGCTGGCAAACCTATTATCAGCAACCGTTGTGGGTCTGTTTATGTCTTTTTAAAATCACCTTTTCATTCAATCTCAACACTCAAGATTGAATGAAATAACAGATGGCAACCGGAGCGATTGCGGTTGCCATACTCTTCTCTTCAGCAAATCTACCTCTACTTACCTCAATCCCCTGCTGTTTTTTAGATAAAATTCTCTTAATCTTTGTAAGTATTTAAAGCTGCTTGTTTGTTAAATGTTGTTAACTGATAGTTATTCAAGCTATTGATTAGCTAATCAATTATTAGTGATACGCAGGATGTGAACCTTAGGCTAGGATGCGCGTCAAATACGTAAAGACGTATCCTTACATTAGGAATTGAAACATGACTCCGCAAGAACAAGAACTAATCCAAAACGTAGCCAATAAATTAAAGGCTAGCCCAAACAAGCCAAAAGATGCAGAAGCTGAAAGCCTAATCGGCCAAGAGATCGCATCTCAAGAAGATATCGTTTACAAGCTAACTCAAGCGGTCATCGTGCAAGAGATGGCGCTTAAAGATATGAAGTCAAAAAATGACTTCTTAGAATCACAAGTTGAGCACTTCAGAAAAGAATCAGAGCGCGGCACATTAAGCCGTATGATGGGCGGTACTAACCCAGCGCCAGTGCAGCCTCAACCTGTACGTCAGCCAAGTGCTTTTGGTAGCTTTATGCAAACTGCTGCCGGTGTTGCAGCGGGTATGGTTGCCGGTAACCTTATTAGCAATGCACTATTTGGTGGTGAAGATACTGCAACTGCAGAAGCAACGCCAGAAGTTGCTCCTGAAGCTGCTGCAGAAACTGAAGCGCCAACAGAAACTGCAGCTGCTGATACCGCTGCGCCAGAAGAAGCTGGTTCTAGCTTCTTAGATGACAACTCAGGTTTCGCTTCTGAGTATGCGAGTGAAGACACCTTTGCTAACACCGGTTTTGGTGGTGATGAAAGCTTTGGCGGCTTTGATGACGGCGGTTTCGGTGATTTTGGTGGCGATGACGAAGATTTTTAATCTCGCTTAATCGCAGCTAGCATCATAGCTAAAAGCGCAAAAGATAATGGCGGCTGAACTCAAGGTTCAGCCGCCATTTCTATTTGAGTCTCACTCTCTTCTCAATTCTGTTTCTATTCCCTGTAATTAATCTTGGCTTAAATCAGTTGTGTAACCATCTGCAACAGCCTTTTGATATTGATATCCTTTTTGTAATATTGGCAGCTATACTAGCCTCGCCAGTAACAAGCTGGTTAAAACACTAATAAAAAACTCAACAAATTGCTCTCAAGGAGAACCACTCGTGAAGAAAGCCGGGATCCTGTTGCTGTGTATGCTTATGCCAATGGCAAGCGCATTTGCAGAACAAACCAAACCGCTTTCGGTTGATGTGCTGTGGCAACTTAACCGTATAGGCAGTCCAATTATTTCACCGCAGGGCGACAAAATTATCGCGCCTGTTACCCAATATGATGTACCGGAAGATAAAGGCTCTACCCAGCTTTGGTTATTTAACAAAGACGGCGATAGCCAACAAGCATTAACCGCTAAAGGCATGCGCGCAAGCGAAGCCACTTTTTCCCCTGACGGTAAAACACTGGCTTTTATCAGCAAGCGTGACGACGATGAAGCAGGTCAAGTATACCTGCTGCCAATGAACGGCCCAGGCGAAGCACAAAAGCTTACTGATGTGCCAGGCGGCGTATATGGTATGAGGTGGGTTGGCAAACACATCTACTTTATTAGCCGTATTTTCCCAGGCAAAAACTGGGATGAAATGATTGCTCAGCTAAAAGCAGACAAAGACAATAAGGTATCGGCTCACCAATGGAACGCTCTGCCCTATTCAAGCTTTGACCACTGGATTGATGAAGACCGTGAAGCGCACGTGTTTCGTATCCCTGCTGTAGGCGGTGAAATCGAAGCTATTACTCAGCCATTAAAACAGCAGCTACCGCGTTCATCACAAAGCGCCTCAAGCTACGATATCGCGCCAAATGAGCAGTGGATTGCCTTTACCGCTAACGGCTGGGATGCCTCACTTAAAACCCGTGAAGTCGACCCAAAGATTGATATCTTCTTAGCTAAAATCGGCAGCGGTAACGCCCAAAACCTAACACCAGATAATGAAGCGCCAAACAGCAATCCGCAGTTTAGCCCTAACGGCAAAACCTTAGCCTTTACTCAGCAACTTATTCACGGTTTCTATGCTGATACATCACGTCTCGTCTTGATGGATATGAAAAAGCGTCAACCCAAAGTGATTAACGACACTTGGGATCGCTCAGTATCACGCTTTGGCTGGACTCAAGACAGCAAAGGCTTTTACGCCGCAATTGATGATGCAGCCACCAGCCGTATTTATCATATCAATGCTAACAACGGCAAAGTAAAAGCCATTACCAAAGACACTAACTTTGGTAAACCTGTGATGGCAAAAGACGGCACTATCGTTGCGACTAACGACAGCTTTTTATATCCAGCACGTCTAGTCACTATTAATCCACGCAACGGTAAAACCACCCGTTTAGATAGTTTCAACGATGACATTCTTGCTGATGTCGATATGGGCACTTACGAGTCGGTAACCTACAAAGGCTATAACGACCAAGATATACAGATGTGGGTACACTACCCACCGGGGTTCGATCGCAGTAAAAAATACCCGCTAATGATGCTGATTCACGGCGGCCCACACAGCGCGATTACCGATGGTTTCCACTACCGCTGGAACGCGCAAACCTTTGCTTCTTGGGGTTATGTCACTGCATGGCCAAATTTTCATGGTTCAAGTGGTTTTGGCCAAGAGTTTGCCGATAGCATCAACCCTGACTGGAAGAACAAATCACTTGAAGATGTATTTAAAGCTACGGATTGGTTTAAACAGCAAGAGTGGATCGACAGCGAGCGTTTAGTGGCTGGGGGCGCAAGTTACGGCGGTTACTTAACCTCGATAATCTTGGGCCAAGAGCATCCGTTTAATGCCTTGATGATCCACGCAGCGGTGTACAACATGTACTCGCAAATGGCAGCAGATTTCTCGGTCCATAGTACTCGCTTTGGTAACTACTGGGAAAAGCCTGAGATCTACAAAGCGATCTCGCCGCACTACTTTGCCGAGAATTTTAACACCCCAACTTTGGTGATCCACGGTCAGCTTGATTACCGCGTACCTGTAGGACAAGGTTTTGAGCTGTTCCGCACCTTACAAACCCGTGGCGTCGAATCTAAAATGATCTATTTTCCTGATGAGAATCACTGGATCATGAAGCCAAATAACTCTATCTATTGGTACAACCAAGTAGAAGACTGGATGACCCGCTTTGCCGAGCCTGGCGGACGTTAATCTGCGCTTTAAGTAACTAAGGGCTGCCAAATGGCAGCCTTTTTATTAACCCAAATCGGTCACAAATACATTGAAGGTAAATGATTTTCATCAGGCTTACATCATCATATCGCCCAGAGTAAGGATATTCTCATGCTGTTAAGGCTTTGGTTAAAAGAATATTTTTAGTGACCAGTTTTTGGCGCTTGCCGTTTATTAAAGCCATCACTAATTTAGCGAAGCGACTTTACTTAAAATAATCTCAATAAAATCAATATCAAACATCAATTACAAGCGCATACTCATTGCCTCCCCTCCAGGCTAAACATGTCAACCTATTGGCACGCAAAGCACGGTAAACCCTATATTTTCAACAGCTTATTGCGTTTATTATTTTTAGCATTATGCTACATGCCAGTCAGCACACTAGACTGACTAAAAAGACAAAGGCAAACCAGTAGAAATGCTGGGACGCAAAGCTTCCGGTCTAAGGGAATTTCCTAAGATAGCGGGGACGCCAACCATAAGTTAGCACCAATACTCTTGGCGCTAGTTTAACTGTGCTCATGCTTTGTTTGCCTTATTGAAAACTCAATAAGGAGCACTCTCTTGCAAGCTAAACTTTCAATATCCACATTAGTGGTTTCTTCACTGCTCGCGGCTAACAGCTATGCTGCGCTGCCAGGCACACCAAGCTTAGGCTGGGGTGAATCACAATTCTCAATCATCGAAGTCGACCAATCTGCAACGGCTTACAATAAACTAATAAAAGTCAAAGACGCTGCTGATGTGTCGGTTAACTGGAACCTTTGGAACGGTGACTTCGGTGACCTTGCTAAGGTATTTTTAGACGGTAATGAAGTTTGGCAAGGCCCCGCCGCCGCGTCAGGTGAAGCCACATTTAAAGTGAGCAAAGGTGGCCGCTATCAAATGCAGGTTGGCCTATGTAATGCTGATGGCTGCTCAATGAGTACCAGCAAAGAAATTGTGGTTGCAGATACCGACGGTAGCCACCTAAAACCGCTCAATGCCCCGATGCTTGAAAACAACCGTCCATACCAAAATAAGACAGGTAAAGTCGTCGGTACTTATTACGTTGAATGGGGCGTATACGACCGTAAGTTCCCGGTTGAAAAAATGCCCGCGCAAAACTTAACTCACGTATTGTATGGCTTTACGCCAATCTGTGGTGGTGACGGTATCAACGACAGCTTAAAAACTATCGAAGGCAGTTTCCAAGCGTTGCAACGTGCCTGTGAAGGTCGCGAAGATTTTAAAGTCGCAATCCATGATCCATGGGCGGCGATTCAAATGTCACAATCAGGTCTTTCAGGCTGGAACGAGCCTTACAAAGGTAACTTCGGCGCGTTAATGGCACTTAAGCAAGCGCAACCTGACTTAGTAATCTTGCCATCAATCGGCGGCTGGACCTTGTCAGATCCCTTCTTCTTCTTTGATGACAAAGCTAAGCGTGCCACGTTCATTGAGTCAGCTCGTGAATTCCTATTAACGTGGAAGTTCTTCGACGGTCTAGATATCGACTGGGAATTCCCAGGTGGCGGCGGCGCTAACCCTAACCTAGGTAGCAGCAAAGACGGCGAAACCTACGTAACCTTGATGCGTGAACTGCGCGCAATGCTTGACGAGTTAAGCGCTGAAACAGGCCGTACTTACCAGCTAACATCGGCTATCAACGTCGGTTATGACAAGTTAGCGGCCGTGAATTACGCCGACGCTCAGCAGTACATGGACTACATCTTTATGATGGGCTATGACTTCAATGGCGCATGGCAGAACACAGATTTAGGCCATCAGACTGCCCTTTACGATGGTCACTGGCAAGAAAACACTAAGTACACCGCCGATAAAGGCACGCGTATCTTACTAGAGCAAGGCGTTGATCCCGCTAAACTGGTTCTAGGCGTGGCTAAGTATGGCCGCGGCTGGACGGGCGTCAGCGATTACAGCAATGGCAATCCATTTACTGGTACTGCCACAGGTCCTATCAAAGGTACTTGGGAAGATGGCGTTATTGATTACCGCGACATCGTTAATAACCACATGAGCCCAGAGTGGGAATATGGTTACGACACTGCAGCTGAAGCGCCTTACCTATTTAAAGCCTCAAGCGGTGATTTAATCACTTATGATGATGAGCGTTCGGTTAAAGCCAAAGGCCAATATGTATTAGACAATCAACTTGCTGGTATTTTCTCTTGGGAAATTGATGCCGATAACGGTGATTTACTTAATGCTATGCACGAAGGCTTAGGTCACGGTGAAGGCACGACGCCACCTGTAAACAAAGCGCCGATTGCTAACGCCGGTGCTGATATCACAGTAACGGGCCCGGCAGATGCCGAGCTAAACGGTGGCAACTCTCGAGATCCTGAAAACAGCGCATTAACTTATCTGTGGACTCAAGTCTCTGGCCCTGCGCTAACCATCAGCAACAACGATAGCGCCATTGCCAATATCGAGTTAGAACTCGTTGAGCTTGATACTGAATATGAATTTAGCCTGACAGTGACCGATATCGAAGGCTTGTCAGCAACAGATACCATCACTGTGACCAATAAAGCCCCTGCAGCTAACCAAGCACCAAGCGTAAGCTTAGTGGCGAGTGTTGCAGTGGAATCTGCTAAGAAAGTAAGCCTAAATGCAAAAGCGGCTGACGCAGATGGTGACGCGTTAACTTATGCTTGGACCGTACCAGCTGATATAGCCTTTACAGGTCAAGGCAGCCATAGCATTACGATGACTGCGCCAAGGGTAACAGAGGCAACTGAGTTTAGCGTTTCTGTAACTGTGTCTGACGGCAGCTTAGATGCCAGCGCCTCAAGCTTGGTAAAAGTGAACGTTAAAGATGATGGCGGTGATAACGGCTGCGGCGCAACCGATCCAGATGCCGCTAACCACCCTGCGTGGCAATCAGCTAGCGTTTACACAGGTGGTGATACCGTTAGTCACGACAACCTAGTTTGGCAAGCTAAATATTGGACTCAAGGTAATACGCCATCGCGTACTGCAGACCAATGGTTATTAGTCAGCAATGTACAGCTTGGCTGGAGCAATGGCGTGGCCTATAACGGCAACGACATCACTATGCACAACGGCCGTCAATGGCAAGCAAAGTGGTGGACAAAAGGCGATGAGCCTGGCGTTGCCAGTGTATGGGTAGATAAAGGCGCTGCAGGCTGTAAATAAGCCCTAGCCAGCCATGGGTGCAAAGCACTCACAAAAATGCCTGTCACACATTCTGACAGGCATTTTTATTTACGCGCTAACTCTACAACAGTATTAAGCCAGTTTAGGGTTGCAGCCCCACTTATTGTCTTCAGTCTTGCTATCAAGCACAAAGAAAATCAACAGGATTATCGCACCAATAAATGGGATCAATAAGATCAGCAACCACCAACCACTCTTGTTGATGTCATGCAGACGACGAACGGATAGCGCAAGGCCTGGAATAAATACCGCTAGCGCATACAAGCCGCTAAACAGTCCCAATCCGGTTTCTAAATTCATGGTACCAAACAGGGTATCAAGCACTGATAGAACAATACTGAAGATAATATTGAATAAGGCAAACATCCAATATTCTTTACGTCTTGAGCGGCCTGAAAAATCAAAATATTTTTTAAAAGCAAGAAGATACCAATCCATGTATAGTTCCTTTTTATGATGACGATAAATATCGTATTAGCACGCATAGTAAACAATCAAAAGCCACAGTTTCAAGCCCCATAAGATAACTAAGTTAAGATAGCTAAAATAAAAGAACTAAAATAAGGTCACTATTTTAGTTCAGTTTAATCTAGATATGACTCGGGGTAGCTGATAGTTCAATCGGTACCATTCATATACAGAAGACCACGCATTCATCAAGCTATCGCATTGCATCGAATGAATTTTCGCCAGCAACAAGCACGTTGTGCCACTGTCATCACACATTTCCAGTTATAAAGTAACTTTATTAGCTAAACCTCTACTATCAAACAATAAATCAGTTAACCTCCCATGTAAATATCGTCGGCATTCCAGCATATTTGGAATGGATTCAATGTTAATAGGACAGAAGTATGGACGCATTCAGCCACCTGCAAGTTATCGAGTTTAACCGCCACCAAGCCACTAGCATCGAGCAAGCCTTACAAATCTATCAAGCCAAACTAGAAGCTCATCAAGCCTTTGATAAAAGCGGTCGATTAAACTTGGTATTTATGGATAACAGCAGCGGCGCGCGTGAGCATCTGCAACTTGATAACCTACAAGATAAACAGCTAGCAATGAAGGCGCTGAGCCTGAATCCAGACGGCGGCTATCGAAGCAATTATATCGTTAGCAGCGACCGCGAGCTTTATCTGTCTGAAACCCTGCTATTTGCCCTCGCGCTTGAACATGAATCGCTAATACCGCAGCTGCGTATAACCGCGCAAGCCATGGTCAATTACGCCCGCTTTGAAAACGATACCAGTAAGATGTGGCTCGATGATACTCGGGTATTTGGCGCAGAACCGCTTTATATGATGGCGGCTAAAGATGCTAACGATGCAATTTATTTAGCGCAGTTTTTTATCCCATATTGGGATGATGAACATGCAACCGGCTATGAAGATATGTTGTTAAGCTTACTTGAGCAACATGGCTGGTGTGAGGCAATGATTAACGCCTTTATCTGGTGTGACAATCCACAGTTTAGATTCGCTTTCTACGGCAGTGATTGGGAGCAGCCAACCCCTAGATATCAGCCTCTTGGGGATTACTTAAAAGCTAATCCAGCGCAATACCCACGCTTTATTGAGTTAGTAAAGCAGCGCTTTAATGGCTTACCGGTCTTAGTTTATAGCGAAAATGAGCCTCTTTATAAGCAAAATCCCGTGTTGGATATCTATACCACACTACTTGCAGAGTGCTGCGGCCAACATGATGAAGATAGAAATCAGGAGCTAGCCGGGCATTTTATTAATGACAGCCTCGAAAATGAGGCGATGGATCTACAAAACCAACTCAAACTAGAACTTAACAAACCGCTGTGTTGTTATGCCGGTAGCGTTGCTCATAAGCAAGCGCTCCGATGCCAACGCGACAAGCGCGAAAAGGACCGTGATAAGTATCTCGGCGGTCTGCACATGTTCAGCGAATTTATTGCTAGCCTAGAGAATAGCCACGACCTACTCGCATACATCTCTACAGGTGAAAATCCTCAAGTACTTGATGACATTCAATCCTTTAATTTTATTAAGCACTGTAAACAGCATGCATTGTCGCTTTTCGAAACTATCGACGAAACCTGCTGGGAGATGAATAACTTTAATTCTGTGCGAGAGAACTTCCATGAACCTTTGCATTACCTAGCAAAAGATCTAATGCAAGATATAGATGATGACATGGATGAGGAAACGGTGAACGGCTTCATTCGCCGAGTCAGCATTCGCTCAGATGTTCACTCTAACAACAGCGCCAATAACAGCTCTAATAATGGCGCTGATATTGAAGCAATGACAGCAGCTAACACCCAACCACAAAGCCAAGTGCGCAGCGCGCAAACCATGCTGCGTTTTATCGATATTTTCTATCGCTTATTCGACCAGCAGCCCTTCGATGATGAACTGTGCGATATCCTGAGCGGAGAGTCTGTATACCAAGCGATTATCAGCGCTGAAGACTATTACGCTCGCTTTATGCCAATCGACGCCACAGCAAAACTTGACTCAGAAATAAGCGTAAAAGAGCGAAAATCCCTTGAGAGCCTGCTCGATGAGTATAGCGATATGGACAGTGCCGTCACTGCCGATATGCTTGAGCAAAGTGATGAGCTATTTGCTAATCGAGCCTGTTTAAACAGCCAAGATTGGCCTGAAGATGAGCTCGGCATCGATGCCCTGTGCGCATACTTACTTTTGCAAGATAAACAGCACAATCTTAATGATGACTACACTCAGGCGTTGCAAACCAAGCTGAGTGGCGTGTTTGAGCGTGCCGTTAACTTGATGCTAGAAAACGCCGATATTCTAGGCGAAGGTCCCTTTACTGAAAAAGGCTTAAACGACAGCGAGCTTGCACAGGTAAAAGGCTATTTTACTGGACCAACGCCAGAGCTAAATCAACAACAGATAATCGCGCTGTTAAACCAGCACCTTTATGGCCAAGATATCTGCCGCCAAACGGTACTCCATTTCCCTAAAATCAGCCCAATGCAGAAGAGCTATCTGTTTTTAAATGATTATGATGAAGATTATCAACGGGTGGTGCTAGCTTGTTTTTGGCTTAAACAGCTCAATAGCCCAGAAGCGTTAATCGCCAAGCGTATTTGGCAATTATTAGTCGCTATGGCGCCGATTAGAATTATCGGGCTGATGTGTAAAGCCTTTAGCGAACATACCCGCAGATGCATGTTTGACACACCGCAAGATGAAATAAACTTTTTCGATATGCTCAACAGCCATGGCATCGATAAAGCCTTCACTCAGACCTATCAAGTTGAGCAGTATATCGATAGATCATCACGCACGGATGATTACCTTAATTTAGTGGAATTAATGGGTGAGCTCGTTGATGAAGACTCTGATGTTACAGAGCCGGGCATGATAGCTGCAGCAAGACGCCAAGATGCCAAGATGCCAAGGCGTTACTGTGCGGCCTAGATTATAGTTATCAACCGATTAAGCTTAGCTTTCATAAGCATGTGGCAATGCGCTTCCCTAGCCGCCCGTTGGCACTCGATAATGAGCTACAGCAATGCCTTGAGGACTTTATCAAACTCAATAATAACTCGTGGGAACAGGTGATTGAGCGTAAGTTTAAAGATGCTACAGTGTATTTTGACTTTTTATCAGACGAAAGCGACCTACCCAAAAAACTGAGATTGCCTGTTACCCTGCACCCCAATGCCGATCTTAACCAAACTCGTCACTGTGACAAGATGAGCTGGATTAATGCCACTATCGCCCAGCATGTCGGTGACGAATTACAAATCTTAGTCGCCGACAAGAATTTCCCCCGTGACGGCAATCTTTATATCGCAGGTCAGTTACTTATCATTAATGACAGCGTCGATGCACAAAGCGTGATTAACGCCGTTGCCCAACTGCCTAGTAGTGAAGAGCGTGAACAATTACTTAAGCAAAATCTATGGGCGTACCTGCAGGGGCATTTAGCCTATGATGCCTTTGCAACTCAGTTTAGTGAATGTATAGAATACGAAACGGTTACTGGCCTAAAAGAGCGCCAAAGTCATAGTTTAGGCCAATACTTGTGGCTACTTGATGATGAACGCTGCGGCCGTTTGCTGCACTTACTGGCTAATCATAGTTATCGTAGCTACAAGATTATTTTCGAGCAGCTTGTTACCGGCTATATGGACCAGCTTGCCCTACAAGGCAAAGTGGATTTAGCCACTCGCTTAGAGTGCGATGAAGATGATTATGAACAGGCTGCGTATCAAGCAATGCTTGATTGGTTATTTAGTCATGATGTGAAGCCTGAATACCTGCTGCTGTATATGATCAAAAACTACCATCCATGCATGGCCGATTATATTGCCGCCATGGCACGCCGCGATGAAATCAAATCCTTAATGCCGTTTTTACATATTCAAACCAAGGCAGATCTAGTCGACATATTGGCTGAACAAGCAGATTGCGCCGAGCTAATGAGCCTTTTTGCCAAAGAAAAGTCACGACAAATACGCGATCGTGTAGAAGCAGTATTAAAGTAAATAGCACCAAGCTCTCAACTAACGAAGTTGGTACTTTTTTATAGTACCAACTTCGCCTAAATTGTTTTAAACCAACAAAAGTAAGGAAGTACAATATGTTAAAAGCTATTTTAATCAGTATCGTTTGCTTTGCCGCTTTTGCCGGGCTACTTCAAGGTACGCATCATCTCTATATTGCTTACGCTGACAATGAAGTCGCGTTATACGGTGTTGCGGCACTGATTTGTCTTATGTGGGCTTGCCTGATTGGTGGCTTTGTCAGCCTGGCTTATCCCACTCTAAAAAAATGGTGGCTACAACAGCGATAGTGACTTAGAGCGATATTGGCACTAAAGCAAATTCGCGTAGGGATCTTCACAGCGCTGCAAATGACTAACCATATCATCTTGAAGTTCAGGGTGATTATTAGCTGTTTGCTTGTGATTGTTGACCGAAATAAGCTGAACTTTGGCGCAATGATCAATTTCAGCGTTTGTAGCAAGCCAAACTGGCATCATATTCAGTGGGTTAATAAAGTAATATTGACCCGCTTTATGGTCACTTAAGTTCGTCCAACGCGTACACGTTGCCTCAGCCTTTTTATCTGGGTTAAAGAGAAATGGCACGGCACCGTTTTGCATCAGCGCACGGGTCTGCGCCAACACAGCAGCAGGATCTTGTGCGGCATCAGATAAGGTCAAATAAAAAGCGGCTCGCTCAAAACTTTGCGTAGGTGATGTGCCACCTGGAACGGTAAACATTGGCGTCGTGATTGCAGGCTCCGTTTGCCCCCATTGATATTGCCAATATTTTAAAATATTTAATTGGGTCGGATAATCAGGCTCATTGGTTACGATTTGATCTGCTTCCCCAGAATAGACACTCAATTGGCCTTCTTTCACTTCGATAATCGCTGATTGCCCATCTTTATCTGATATCGCAAGATGAATATTACTCGGCACTAATGCTGTCGCATTGCCCCCTTCTGGCACATTATCTTGAATTAACTGTAAATGATTATTGCGTGCATATTCGACCACAGACTTAACACTCGAAAAGCAATCTAAAATATACTGTGGCCAACGTAGTACGCTAATGTTGCCATTTTTCAATTGTGGATTAGGCTCACCATAGGTCGCTGGGGTATCGTACAACGCATTTACCACTAGACCCTTTACATTCATGCCATCAACTGTCGCATAACCTTGAATATTGTCCCCCATCACAGAGGCCACGCTGGCATACGTAGAGTGCCAGCAAAATATCGCATCAGGGCCGATATCAAGTTCATTGGCTTTCGCTACACTAAGCCCCTTCTTAGCCAACCCTTTTGGGAAATGAAATAAACTCGCCTCTATAGGCCTAAACCAGTTCATATTTCTGCCCGTTACAGGAAAGTTTGGATTGAGGTTATTTAACACTCTTAAGCACATATTAGTTCCTTTAATTGCTATTATTTTTAAATGGTTGCTTGAAATAAATCCAAAGTACAATAACATGTAGGCAACAAGGTAGGGATGGAAGTAACATGGATGCTATAGAGCTAGATAACACTCATCGGCTAAGATGCTCTGTATTAGCAGGTGTGTGTGGCTTATTAGGTGCAATAGGCTGTTTTCTCGGTATCATCAACCTATTTATTAGTGGGAAGTGGCCAGTTTTGGCCTATTTACAGTTCCTTTACAGTCTATTCTCATTCTATTTATTGTGGCGGGTGTACAACAATAAACATAAAGTTTGGCAAACTCACCTCTATGTTTCCAGTCTAACGGCCCTAGTCATCTATGCCGTTTATATCTCTGCAATCAATAGCTTTATTTTTTGTTGGGCATTAGTTCTCCCTACAGTGTATTACCTTATTCTTGGTAAAAAATATGCAAGCATTCCCATCTTTATCATGTTTATTATGGTTACCATCGATCTCATCAATAAGTATGGCCTTGCCTTAAGCCCTGTCTTAGTCAACTTTATCTGCAGTTATCTGATAATTTGGATTGTTTCTCATACCTACGAAAAAAATAGAGCCCACTCGGAAGCTGAGCTACAAAAGCTAGCCCTCAAAGATCCACTCACCCAAAGCTTTAATCGACTTGCGCTCACTAGAAAATTTGCGCTGGCTGACACGCAATCAATGAACAAAAACGATAAAAACATGCATATGCTGATCTTAGATATTGACCACTTTAAGCATATTAATGACAACTATGGCCATGAGGCTGGTGACCATATCCTTCAGCGCTGTGCCAATTTGTTAAGCAGTATAGCGGGCGATAACAATATTTTTCGTATTGGTGGAGAAGAATTTTGCGTGCTTGTTGAATCTGCTAGCAACAAAGAAGCGATTGCTTTAGCTGAGTCAATCAGAGCTCAGATAGCGAGTGCTATTTTTGTAGTACAAGATAAGAGTATAGATATAGAGGTGGGGATCACAGTCAGTATCGGTATCAGTCATTATCGCCAAGGAATGGATTTATCTCACCTGCTACGAGAGGCCGATCTATGCCTTTATCAGGCCAAAGGAAATGGTCGAGACCAAGTGGTCTACCCATTACTATCTTTACCCGTTTCAGCCTAAATACAGGCCTGAGTTCTCATTTTGCGACTCAAGCCTGACTCATATAGGCGAACTAGTGCAGCTTCATTCTCGGTCTCACCACTCGCATCAGCTTTTCGGCACACCATAACGCGATGGTCTTTAAGGTGCCATGAATGGCTTGCTGATGCATACGATATAGCGAAATATAAACCAGACGTGCAATCTTACCTTCAACAAACATGCTGTTTTTAGTTAGGTTGCCCATCAAGCTACCGACTGTGCTATAACGCGACAGATTGACCAGTGAGCCATGATCGACATACACATAATCATGTAGCGGCTCACCTTTCAGCTCATTAAGAATGTTCTTCTCGACACACTCTGCCATCTGATGCGCAGATTGTGCTCTTGGCGGCACAAAGCTGCCATCGGCTTGCTGACAAGCACAGCAATCACCAATCACGTAAATATCATCGCTTACGGTACTGAGTAGATTAGGCTTAACCATAATTTGGTTAGCACGGTTAAGCTCAAAAAAGCCGATATCTTTAATAAAGTCTGCCGCCTTAACGCCTGCAGCCCAAAGCATAATATTAGCTTCAATTAACTGACCTTCAGAGGTCACAAAACCTTCAGCCGTCGCTTCGCTAATACGGGTGTTTTCCATCACATTAACCCCCAATTTACTTAGCTCAGTTCTTGCCGAGGTGGCAATACGTTCAGGCAAGGCTGGTAAAATGCGCTCACCCACCTCAATCAAGTGAATATTAAGTTTTTCAGCCGTCATCTTGCTTAAGCCGTAAACCTTAAGCATATCGGTTACATGGTACAGTTCAGCCGATAATTCAACACCTGTTGCGCCGCCGCCCACAATGGCAATATTAAGCTCATTAATCGTTTCTGACTGATGCACTCGCGTAAAGCTGTCTAGCAACGCATTATGAAAACGATTCGCTTGCTGATGTGAGTCTAGGAAGAAGCAATTCTCTTTAACACCTGGAGTATTAAAGTCATTACTGACGCTACCAATAGCGATGACTAATTTGTCATATTGAATTTGACGTTCAGGCAACATCACCTTACCCGCCTCATCAATAATGGGCGCCACAGACAGTGACTGACTTTTCTCATCTAAACCACAAAATGTGCCTAGCTGAAACTGATAACCATGTTTAGCTGCGTGAGCAGAATACACAACGCCATCAAGCGCAGAGTCCAGTGAGCCCGTCGCCACTTCATGCAATAATGGCTTCCAAATATGAGTACGATTCTTATCGACTAAGATAATTTGGGCTAGGTTTTTTCTACCCAGTTTATGCCCCAATTGCGTTGCTAGCTCTAAACCACCAGCGCCACCACCTACAATCACAATTTTTGGGTTTGCCGATCTCATCACTTCATTCCTCTATAGGCCAAATATTGCGCCCTTTACAAGGCGGCAATCGAGCCAGACTCTAAATTAACTATCACTTACTTAATACTGCTATGTTGACGCAAAACATGACCTAAGTCACGTTGATAAAATCCGTTTTTTTGACAAAAATCAGTTGACTTAACCAGTCGCAAAACCAAAACCAACATTACAACCCTAAAAGGCTTACCACTTTAAGCACATTCAACATAACCAGTAACATATGGTGATTGACTATACCCTCGTTAATGCAACTTACTCATCTAGCACATTGCGATCTCAAGCACATTGCTTGCTTAAAGCCCTTCCTAAGAGTTAATCCTTGCTCAAGTTATTTCAGCGAAATGGAAAATATTCATCATTAATTAAGTTAACTCTCTTACCACTTTTGCTATCAACAGAATACTTACGAAGACATAATCCGTAAAAGCCGATCTTATTTAAATATTAGATATTCAAAATGCAAATATAACTTAATTAAATATAAGATAACTAATTAATTAAAAAGTCAAAGTTAAATCAACTTATATATAAATTTTATTTACATGCGCGCAATCACAATTACAGCATAAAGAAAATAAACGTATAATCGATTTTTTATGCATGGTAATGAATAACTTATCATGCATGAAAAATGTTCACACAGTAAATAAGTGCAACCAATACCACAGATTAAATAACCTTGACCATAACGCCACTAACCAACACAGCTGAGAACAACCAACCAAAAAGTAGCAACGCATTCGACTAAATATTCAAAATCGCACTTTTCAATTAAATAAATAAAATTGAAACAATAATTAATTTTTCGTACTTTATAAAAAACATATAAACTAAATTACATTATGAAGTCGCTAATTATGGCTTTTATCACACTGCTGCTAATACTACCTCTGAATATCATTAATAGCGCTCATGCTAAT
This sequence comes from Shewanella sp. 0m-8, assembly GCF_052977265.1. Classification (NCBI taxonomy): domain Bacteria; kingdom Pseudomonadati; phylum Pseudomonadota; class Gammaproteobacteria; order Alteromonadales; family Shewanellaceae; genus Shewanella; species Shewanella sp. 0m-8. The sequence continues at coordinate 65,717 of NZ_JBRIMB010000019.1, forward strand.
GACACATACCTAAAGATTAAAGGCTACGGTAATAATCAAAGAAGTGCAGAGCTAGATGCTAAGCAGCAATTAGCATTACAACTATATAGCAAAGTAGAAGTTACAGAGAAAAGCCAACAAGAAAAAACAAATAATGTAGCTACCTCTAGTTATTCTCTTAATTCAAGCATTGACTCTTTACCTATTGAAATTAGCAATATGGAATTTGTTAAACAAAACTGTCAGCAACAACCTTGTGAATATGAATTTAGAATCAATAAAACGGTGTGGGGAAAGAAATTACTAGCTGACATCAACCACAGCCATTTGCTAGCCACTGATTTGTTGGCGAATCAAGGCACCTCATGGCGCGATCTAAACCGCTTAAACGAAGCCTCTAGGTTGATTTTTAAAGCACGCAACACCATTGCGCTTGCACCAAGCTTAATTGAAACAAGTTTTGATCCCTTAAATAAAACTCAGCTCAGTTTAGAGCGGGCGTTAAACAAACAGGCTCAAAGTATTAGTGTTGTAGTTTCCGCTTCTTCAGACTTATTTGCATCAACAGTAAAGTCGACATTAACACAGTCGTTAACTGCCTCTGCAAATGCAAATATTACGCTTTATATCAAAGCTCAAACTCAGCACGGTAAACAAGGACAGCAATTCATAGTCAAGCAAACTCTATGGTTACAGTTTTTTGAAGCCAGTAACCCGAGTTTGGCTGTTGGTGAAAAGATACTGACCGAAATAGGCAAGTCATCAAATAACGCAGAGTCTGCTAAGAACGCGGCACAGCAAAAAATTATTAATACCATAAACAATAAATCAATATTTACATTGCTACATTAAAGGGACTAAAAATGTTTAAAAAAACTATCATCGCAGCTCTAATGCTTTCTGTTATTTCTGGTTGTACCTCAATGTCTGGTGCGGGCTCTGCAACAGCTGATCGCGCTCAGATGAAAGTCGAGTTAACGGAAAACTGTGCCACTCTAGGCGATAAGTACACCCCAGTTTCATATGCGGTCGATAAAGCCTCTAAAGTGATGGTATCAATTCAAGAGCGCCAATGTGCAGTATTTAATAGTTACTCGACTCTAGCTTCAAAGCATGCAGATGTCGCCGGCTTCTTAGCCATTAACGCGGACAAGTCTGACGAAGAACTACTTATTGCCATGAACGAGTTTGATGCAGCCAAGCCAGAAAATAAGAAGATCCGTCCTCAAGTAGAAGCCTACCAAAACGCATCTGATGACATTTTTGATGAAAACGTAGAGCTCACAGCCGATATCACTCTGCAAGTTGCAGAGATTGCCTACATTGCTACACAGAATGCTACAGCTATCGCTCATGATTCTGCAGGCGGATTATTGGATAGCATCCTCGCATTTTTCTCGAATGAGTCTAAAGAAGAAGGCGAAGCGGAAGAGATCGTGCCAATCGTTGCTGCATACGATGAATTATCAGCACGATCAGAGCTTGCTTTTGATGCCAACACATTGATCTCAATGGATCAAGACACTATCGAGCAATTAAAAAATCTAGATAAGGTTTTAGCTGAAAAAGTGAAAGCATAATGAAGCTGACTAAAGTTGCTTGTTTAGTGGCTTTGGGCATTGCCATCTCAGGCTGTCAAAGCACTAAAGTTTCACAGACACATTCTGTTGAAAGTAATGCAGGAAACTCCTCGCTCATTATCGGCAAATCTGCTCATGATTTTGAGAGCAGTGACATCGAGGTGCCTGCATATTTCAACACCCAAGGCTTGCAATTTTGCTCATATGAAGCTGAAGAGAAAGATAGTCGCTGCCCATTAGCCAAGAAAACTATTCGTCTATATTTCGGGGATGTTCAAACTGATGTAAGTGAGAACTTGCAAGGTACATCTGCAGATGTATTTAATGCGATGCACTCGAGTATTGGCCAGTTTAAAAGCAAAGCGCTAGAAAACACACTAGAAAACCAATTTGCAGGCGTAAACCGTTTCCGCATTTTGACTCGAGATACTGATTCAGTAAATGCCGCTATGGGTGAGATTCTTGCTGATGAGGGCGCGGTTAATGTCGCTAAAAAAGCGAGCAGCAAGAGCAGACTATCGACAGACTACATCATAAAAGTCGATGTACTGAAGACTGGCGATATGCTGTTTGGCTCAACACAATCCTTATTCCAGACATCAATGGAAATATCAACCGGTGTTATCGATCCTTATACTCGGGAAAAATTGAGCTATCCAAATATTGGTAAAATTCGCGTCTCTAACTTTGATGTACGAGAAAAAAACAGTTTTACCACTGTCATTGCTAACGGCGAATACTACCGTGGTTTCAACTACACCAGCGGCAAGGATGTCGAATCTGTATTGAACGAAATGTCTTCACGTAGTTTCGACATCATGCTGACCCGCCTACTCAAAGAGATGCCAGCCACTGCACAAGTGATGGGGATCAAAGGAGACCGTATTTCATTAGACCGCGGTCAAAATGCGGGTGTGTTACCCAATGAAACAATGGTGGTGTTTGAATATAGCGCAGGCTTTGTTGAGCCAATAGGTGTCGCAACCGTTAACCCAAGCATGCAAAGTGCCCAAGGCAAAATTATCCGTTGGAAAGACAGTAATCTTGCAGAGCAGGTACGCGATGAAGCGGAAACTGGCATCTACCGTCCAGACCGTCAACGCCGCATCTTTGCCGTCAGTGTAGGGGTACCAATGGAGTTTATGAAGGAACGTAGTACATGGGTGCAAAAAGGTTAACTCAAGGCTTCGCCCTCAGTACCTTATTTGTATGCCTGTCTGCTTCAGCATTGGAGCTAGATAAGAGCCAGCCTTCGCTGGCTCTTGTTGAACAAGGCTGTGCATATGGACGTGGGGCTTTGGCAATAGAGGCAGCAAAGGCGCAAGGTTTAAATAATCTGCGCTTATTTCTGTTAGGCGAAACATCATTTTCCTTCTCAACAGACGACACTCACCTATTTGACGAGCAGTTTAATCAACATAGTCGAGAGCTACTGGTATCGGGGATTGCCCAGGGTGTTATTCGAGCAGACTACGATCAACCTGAAATACAGGGTGATGATACATGCATAACAATGCGTCTGACTCCCCCCACTGATCAAGCTCCAGAAAGCTTGCAAGATGTTGTCTGGGATTCGGAGCCAACAATGTCCGTCGTTGTTGTTGGAGAAGGAAAAAGTAAGGCAGGGCTAACTGCTCGCCAAGCCGCAGAGCAAGACGCGTTTCAGCGTGCTGTAAGTCAGGTGCTTGGAGTAATGGTCAAGTCAGGCTTTATGCAACAAACAAGCTCCAATATGTCAGCATCAGCGAACTCTGACGACTTTAATATGCAAGAGGTGGCAACACAGTCTCTGTCTTTGCAGTCTCAGGGGTTAGTAAGTCGCTGGAACGAAATCAGTTCTCAGCAACTACCTGACGGTACATTGACAGTAACCCTAGATATTACAGTTGAAAAGAAACGTATCGAAGAGAAAGTGGCTGAGCTAATAACAAGTCTTGGACAGCCCGCTGTTTACATTGATGCAAATCTTCCCATTGTGAAGCAAACCTTTACTGATGCGCTGGCCTCAATGGGATTTAACCTATCTAAGTCACCTGCTGCAGCGAGCATCATTCTGCAGGTCTTAGAAAACGAAAAACTAACACCGTCAGGGCTACAGCTTGAACTGAGAGCAAGCGTAATCGACCGCGCTGGTAACCAATATGGTGTATGGCACAACGACCCGACCTTTTTAACCTTGCCAAACAAACCTGACATGCTCAATGAGTTAGCTTCTGTGCATCTGGCTTTAGAAGACAATCAGCAAGCACTCAAACAACAGTTACACGATTCAGTGCATAAGATGGCTATGCGAGGTGGTCCAGTACGAGAGTTAATTTTATCGGAGAAAGCAGCGGGTAAGCATGGCCAGCTTTACACCTTACTCAGTGCGATCAATGGTGTTTCAGATATAAAAATCAATACCCACTCAGGCAAAGTCATAGTGCAGCTTAGGTCGTTAAATAATGCAAACGACTTAGCTCAATATATCGCGCCATCATTACGCATTCACCAACCACAATACCAATCAAAACTTAGCGTGCTTAATGAATACCAAATTCAGGTACTTTAAGTCCACAAGGATATAAGTTCATCATGTTTAAAAAAACACTCGTGTCATTAGTATTGGCAAGTATCTTAGGCTCAGCCCATGCCAGTGTTGATTTTGATCTAAACGATCTCGTTCCAGCGACAAATGGAAAACAAGCACAAACCATTGATACTTCAGATGTTAAAGAAGTTGATGGCTTAGTGGTTGGCACTGACGCTAAAGCAGCTGTATTAGTTGCCCATAAAAGCCTAATTGAAGATGATGGTGACGGTGTAAAAATGATCGCAGTTAGCTCTGGAGTCGGCATACTCTCTGCAGGTTCTGCAAGCTACGAAACCTACGAAAACCGTAACGCATCACTGCTGTCAAAACGTGCCGCTTATACCAAAGCATTTCAAATTGCTAAGAAGCAATTAGTGGAAAATATGGAAGGTATGAGTAACGCATGTGCCACTGTCGTTAACGAAGTGACGGACATGATTGACACTGGCACCGAAAGTGCGGCTAACACCCAAAGTTTCACCAGTGATAATTGTGCCGAGTCGGTTAAAGGCGCATTGGTTGGTTATGTCACCTTCGATGTTTTTGACGATCCAATAGAAAAAATGGTACGCGTAAGCTTAATCTCTACGCCTAAAACCCGCGAACAAACTAAACGCCAAGTGGGTGCCTTAACCCAAACCACTGAACCCAATATCATCTTCAAGCAAATTATTAATGATCTCCAAGCAGGTGTTATGCCTCCTGTTGGCGCGAAAGTGATCACTAACGCAGATACAGGTGAGTCATTTGTACTTGGTTTTGGTTCATCCATTATTCGCGAAAATAGAAGCAAGAATGTTCAACGTAAACTATTGAGCGCTTCAAAATCACAAGCGCAAGCTAAAGCACGCAACAGCTTAATCTCGGTGATGCAAGGTGAAGAGGTTTACTGGCAAGGAGGGTTTGCAGAAAACCAAATCGAGAAGAATGAACAGTTCGAATACGAACCTGACAATATCAATCCTGCCGATGCAACTGTACTTGCTGAGGATAAACACACTTTCCTCAATAATATGAAAACATCAGATTCATACAAGTCATTTGCAGCGGGTAAAGTCCCTGCAGGTGTATCAGTTAAAACATTCACCAGCGCCGATGGCAACTGGTCTCTTGCCGTAGCTGTGTATGCGCCTTCATTAGAAGCCGCAGCTAAAAAAGCATCGGCTGAAAATAAACAGAGATTACGAGAAGGAAATGTTGGTAGCACTCATAAGGTCAACACCACTGGTGGTCTAACCGAAACAGAGAGCTCCCAAGGTGCTTCAGGTCAGGTAAGCAGTATCAATGAGCTGTAAATCGACAGGTTTATTGCTGGCAAGCTTTTTAAGCTTGCCAGCAATGGCAAATCAAGCTAACAGCTGGGAATTCTCAGGTACCCGTTATCAAGTAAGTGGGCAAGCCCCTCATTACACGGCCACCGTAGAGCGTGAAAGAGGCCTCCCCTCCCCTCAAATGAAAAGTCTTTGCCGCAAAGGTCTCGCATTACCTTTACGTACAAATTATGAGAATCAGTTAATAGCAGCGCAGCTCATTAAAGACCCATTTTCCGACTGGCCTCTGATCAACCTGCAATTCGAACTTGATAACATTCAATACCGTAATGTGACAGAGCTGACAGCCTCTTGTTCTGCAACCCTTCTCGACAGCGGCAAATCCACTAACCTAGCAACAACAGGGTTAAGCTATGCCGTTGCTTATTACGCAACAAAGCAGTATGCAGCCATCAAACCTCTGCTGCCGTATTTGATGAAAGAGCCTGCGGTATCCATGGACGGAGCCAGCCTGATAACGCTATTACTCCAACAACAAGATCCCGTTAAAGCAGAGGCTTACTTTGACAAGTATGTTGTTGTAACTAAAGTCGAAAGCGACAGTATCAAACTCTGGTTAGCTCAATGGAAAATGCAACAAGAACAACTCACAACGAGTCTAACTATCGTTAAATTATGCAAAAGCTCTGCTTGCCAACAACTGGCCACCGATATCAATAATGCCATCGATAAGCTTGAGCAATCTTCCGCAGATGACTTGTCATCCTATTTCTAATTCTTGCCCACGGAAAACTTAACCTTGATAAAACTTCGACATAGCATTTTATGTATTGCCATTAATTTATGTTTCGTCAGTCATGTTGCAGCTAATGATCCTTTTGCAGAACTGGATCATGAGGTCAGTCAATTAAGCGCTGATGATTCAAACGAGTTTAATCAATGGTATGCCGCGCATATTAATGAATTTACCCAATGGCAAATCGCTTATTTGGAGGATTGGGATAAGCAACAACAAGATTCTATTGCTCATTGGGGAGACGCGAAAACAAGCTCACAAGATATGATTGTTGTGGTCGATAATAAAAGCCATTCACGAACCGTAATCGATTTAAAAAATAATCAAATAACCATAGATATCAAACCCAGTGAGTCAACTGCCAATAAACAGCAGCAACTAGATAGTATCAATAATGTTATTGCCTCAAACCAAGAATTATTAACAAGTATTGGCTTAACAACGCCTGTTACCGCCAAGTCTGATGCAACCAAAATCATTGATGTAAAGCTGAATACTGACGTTATCAATCAAGTACAAAATACGATAAAAGCCCAAACTGAACGCCAAATGAGTCAGTTAGATATTTATAGCGAACAAAGCGAAGTGCTAACCGATGAAGCCATAAAAGAGCAGGTTCTCACAGAGCAAAAGCGCGTCATGAAAGCCAATGAACTAGAAAGAGTCGCTAAACTCGAAGATAACTTCAAAAAGAATCAACAAACCTTAGCGCGAACGCCCATAAAACTGGTGCAGTATCGGGTCGATATTCCGACTTCGGCAGTATCTGAACGGGCGAAAAACTACATGCCCTATATTTACGTCGAAAGTGTAAAACAAAAACTACCAGCACCGCTGATCCTGGCCATTATGCATACCGAGTCCCATTTTAATCCAAAAGCCAAATCTCATGTTCCGGCTTTTGGGTTGATGCAGATTGTCCCCAACACTGCGGGGCATGATGTCAATAGACTCTACCGTGGCAAAGATAGTCCAATGAGCGCAAATGAGCTTTACAACCCACAGGTCAATATAGAAACAGGTACAGCCTACTTAAAGATCCTCAAAAGTAGATACCTAAAAGGGATTAAAGATCCTCAAAGCGCGACGTATGCAATGATCGCAGCATATAACACCGGTTCTGGCAATATTGCCAAAGCGTTTGGACTCAAAAGCGTGAATATGACGGTGAAAAAAATTAATACCATGAGTTCGCAGCAAGTTTATCAACACTTAATGACCAACCTGCCTTACAAAGAAACGCGTAATTATCTTGAAAAAGTGAATAACAAGCTGAAGACATACAGCGAAAAAAATAAGAGTTCAACAATCTAACAAAAGGTTACACGATGAATAAGACTATTTTATCAGCAGCATTAATGACATTCCTAATGACTGGTTGCGCCAGCCAAGACGCTAACGTCGAACAAGCGCAATTAAATACCGCAAGCGCTATCCCTACTTGGGTGATGAACCCTGCATCGGCAAATGGGTTTTCGGCTTCTAACTGCGTCAAAAGCTCAGGAAACTTCTCCATTGACCGTAATCATGCGGTGTCACTTTCACGCACAACTTTAGCGCAAAATATGGAGCTAAAAGCCAGCGTACTAGAGAAAACATTCCAAAAGTTAGATGATTCAGCAGGTTTAGTAACTGCAGGCTCTTCATTTGAGCAAATTGCCAAGCAAGTAACGAGTGTTTCTCTACAAAAAAGTCAGGTTGAACAAGTCGCCATAATAAAAATTAATAATGTTGATCAAGTGTGCGCCCTAGTAACCATTCCTAAAACGGTCACATCAGCGTTATTCAATGACTCAGTTGGTCAAAATTCCAATATTAACCCTACTGACAAAGCTGCGCTCTATAAAGAGTTTGTCAGTCAGAAAACAACCAAAGAGTTAGAAAGCCAGGTTAAGAGCCTTTAATGATTTAACTCTGCCATTTAACTCAATGGCTAACCATTACACCTGTTTATTGTTCATCAACTTAACACGCTACTGGTTAGCCTAATCTCTCACTTTTGAGCCCCCCCCCCCCCCCGAACAAGGCTAATCTTCATCCTCTTAATTATTGCTAGTGATGTCTAACTTCATTCAATATTTGCTAGCGCGAAAGCAAACAAAAGACTAATTTAGCCGCCCTTTTCATTCACTAACCGAAAATATGAATATCAAATCCTTTGTGACTGGCTTAATGATGGCTGCAAGCATGCTAGCAGTAAGCAATATTGCTATGGCTGATGAGCAAATTACTTTAGGTCGTACGATCTTATTGAGCGGCGGCGATCACGGCGCAAAAATTCCGCTATTGATTTGCCGTAAAACTGACGCGATTCGTGTAAAGGCTGAGCGCGATCTGCATTTAGAAAAAATCAAAGTCACCTTTAATAACGGCCAGACTAAGACAATTCGCTTCTATCGTGATCTAAAGAAAAACCAACACACTGACTGGCGTGGTTTCGCTTACCGTCGCTGTGTAAAAAAGCTGGAAGTCTTCGGTAACTCTGATGGTTCTAAAGCAGGTGTTAAAGTTTACGGCCGTAAAAAGTAATACCTCCAGAAGTAGACGTCTGTACTATTGACGACTTATTTAGCGGTTGCTACTTTAGCCGATAAAGTAAAGTGACTGTATTTATGTCAAGCACCACCGTGAGTGGTTACTCGGGATATTTATGGTCATTTTAAAGGATGTGTTTGACTTACATGGAGTAAATTATGAAAAAGATTCTTCTTTGCACATTCGTGCTAAGCCTTTGCGCCTGCAAAAGTAACGACATCAAAAACATTGCAGATTCCGTTTCAGATATCGCTAGCATAGGCTCATCCACTAACGGCTCTTCTAATCCAGGTTACAGCCACGACAAACCACAATATTCAAATCAATCTGAAGATGTTTATGCCGCACTGACGGGGAAAACGAGCAGAGATTTTGGCGTTATTCGCTCAATTGAATCTGAAAAAAACCCTAAAGGCATGACCATGGTGCGTTTCGTTGCCTTCCATCAAGATAGTGGGGCAGCAATGGAAAGCGATCAATACCTATATGCCGTTGATGACAATGGCTGGATGGCAGATAAAAGCATAGCTGCGTACGATACTCGCACGACGATGCTTAATAGCGGCCAATATTACCTGAAAGCAAAATCAGACCAAGGCAAGTTCTACACCACCGGAATGATCAATGTCACCCCAGGAGTAACTAACGTAGTGACGATTGATCTCGAGTAGCTATAGCCTAAATATGTCTGCGATAAACACCAATCCTAATACAAAAATGACCACTTAATAGTGGTCATTTTTCATTGAGCTATGATCTTGAGCTATGGCTCATTAAACTATGATCATTGAGCCATGATTCATTGAGCCAATGCTTATTGGAAGTTAATTGGCTTGTTGCTGACATTCGAGCAATAGCTGCTGAAAATGCGCGCCTAAATCTTGGCTAGCAAACTCTTCACTTGCCGTTGCCATCTGCTGCAACTGTTGTAACCCTTGCTCAACACCTTGTTCGGCAATGATCTGCTTAGCGTAAGCCGCCGCATCGGCGCCTTTTTGTAGCAGGCTAGACATATTCTCTAAGCTAAAATCTTGCTCTAGTAAGCCTTCTAACTCACTAAGAAGTTCTGTAATCTTTGCCGACTCGACCAGTGCTCCCTCTACATTAACAAGCTCGCCAACAGGGTCCATCTCAAGTTTGCTAGCTACACAAGCCGCCACACTACCGGCCTCAGCACCACTGGCAACGGCCTCGATACCTTGGCTACGGATCTGTTCAATTACTTGCTGTAACTGCTCATTTTTGGCTAGCCATGCTTGCTCTAGCTGCTGTTTTTCATCGCCACCAAAATAACCACAACCACTTAAACTAATTGCCAAAGCTGCCGGCACTATTACCGTCTTAAACTGCATTTAACTACTCCAACAAATCAATGGCTAAACTGCCATCAGGGCTAGTATACCCAGATAATCTAATAGCGACTTTTAAACTTATTTAATCTTCACAAAAACTTCCTGCAGGCAAGATCCATAACAGCAAGAGATAGAACTCACTTTTTGCTCCACCTTTTCAGCTTTTTCCTCTTTTTTATGAACCTAAATCTCATTTAAATTTTATCAAGCTTTGACTTTGTATACATTATATTGTTAACCTAAAGTTAAATTTAACAAAACAATAACAACCAACTTAACTCGGATGGTTAAGTATCTGAAGTCATACAAGGGAATTGGTACGACTACTTTAGGGGAGCAGTTATGGCAACAAAGCCTAACTTCTACAATCCCTCACCCACTGAGGTTAGATAATTATGATAAGAAACATTAAAGCCCACTTACCCAATATCATCTCTCGCAAGTCCATTCTCACTAGTGCCATTCTAGCCTCAATAAATATCGGCTCAGTACAAGCTGCAGAAATGTGTGGAGATAAAACCTTAGACCGACAAGGTGAAGTTCTGGCGAATCAAAGCCACTGCATCACTGATTATGGTCATTACTTTTATATCAATGTTCCTTACGAAAATAGTCAGATCACTATCACTACCTCTGGTGGTAGCTTTACTGGCAGCGATGCCGATCTTATTTTATACGACGGTGATGATTGGAGCGGTAATCAAGAGCTGATTAGCAGTACTCCAGACACCAATGATGAAAGCCTCTCTTTCACCTCTCGTGCAGGAGAGCGTTACTTTAAAATTAATGGCAATATCCAACAAACCACACTAGAAGTCACCATTACAGGAGGCGATGTACCGCCACCTATGGGGGATTATATTGTGTTTAATACCAATATTGACATTACTCTACCCGCTCCTGCGATCACTTCTAAGAACCAATATGGTGCAACGATTGCTACCATACTTGCAGCCAGTTACAGCGACTTCGAAACAATCGCTGGTGCGAGCCAGGACCCCATTTCAGATGTAACAGAAGCGCTTCATTACTTGGCAAGCGCTGATGACTTAGACGACCCAGATCTAAACCAGCTTTTATACTTCCTCGCCTCTTATAAATATTACGCTGAAGCGATGACAGATACAGAAGCACTGCAACTCAGCATTGCTCTGCAAGCCGTAGCCAAAATGAGCAACTTTATTGGTGATAAGGGTGGAGTAATACAAGAAGGTTTTGCTGCTGCACTTAATAACTTTGAACGCGGTGCGGGGTCGGCATACTTTAAAGATCTACTTCCTCATCTGCTTGCCGCTATTCAATATCATTCAGAGCAAAGTAATCCATTTGGCGGTAACAATGCCGGTGATGCCACAATGGCACTGATGAAGGCCATCGGTTCAGCAGCTTACTATGGTGATTCAGCCACAAAAGCGGCTTATAACGATCGCATGCTTGATGTGTTATCGGTAATGCGTAGCTTTGCATATCTTGGCGAAACCTCTCTCGATATGCGCTGGCCTGCAGAAGATGATAGAAAGTGGATTGTGCCTCATACCTTTATTGCACTCGGTAAGATCTCAACCATTGGCACAGACGAAGCAAAAGGCCGTTTCGATAACACAGTGATTGAAGTACATGACAAAATTGCCAACGTGTTGTCATTAGAAACAACCGAAACCATGGTAACCAAAAGCTACTTAGAATCCGCTGGTCGACAGTGTGAAGCGGGTGACTCGTTATTTGGTAACTGTATCGTACCGCCAAAAGAAGAAGATATCTTAACCGTACGTCATGAGTGTACCGACAAACTGATCATTCGTGCTCAAAGCAGTATCTCACAAGCGACTCTAAACCAGTCTTGTGCTGACTTGGCCGAGCAAGAAACTGAGTTTCACGCCTTCTTTAATACTAACGGCATTCCGGTAGCAGGCGATCAAAATGATGTACTCGAGGTCGTAGCCTTCGCTTCACCTGAAGACTACGAGAAATACGCACCAGAATTTTTTGGGATTAGTACGGATAATGGCGGTATGTACCTTGAAGGTTCACCTGAGGTTGTAGGCAATCAAGCGCGCTTTATTGCCATGCAGTGTCCTGATTCGTGGGTTGGCAGCTCTTGCCAATATGAAGATCAAATCTACAACCTGCGCCATGAGTTTGTGCATTACTTAGATGGCCGCTATATCAAGAAAGGCTCTTACGGCTCGTTTGATTACAACGTGTCTTGGTCTGAAGGTATGGCAGAGTACTTAGCTAATGGTCATGATCACCCTAGAACCAATAACAGCCTTGAAGGCGAAACGGTTCCACCGCTCTACAACCTACTGTTTATGGCCTATGGATACGATGAGCTCTATCCATGGAGTTATTACGCAATGCATTTTTTATCTGAACAGCACCCTGATGAGATCGTTAAAATCACCGAAGCACTGAAAGCTGGTGACAAAGATGCCTACACTGAAGTGCTAAAAGGTGTAGCAGAACGAACAGAATCTGGTTTTGAAGCGTTTGTCTTAGCTAATGCAGATGTTGTTGCACCACCAGTTGCCACAATACCGGCAAATAATGTCATTGGGGAATGTGCGCTGACTCAGCAGTATGCGCGTCATATCGATGCCGAGAAAATTGACTTTACTATTACTAACAGCACTGACACACCAGTATCACTGTTCTGGGTAGACAATAATAAAGGCACAGCCAACTTTGCTAACAATTATAAAACGCTGAATCTTGGTGAAAGCTACAGTTCTGAAAATTGGCGTCAAGGCGATCGCATGATGCTGAGCGACAACGCAATGAACTGTTTAGGTGTGAGCGTAATGACCCATGCCAGCAACGACTTCACGATTGAGCAAGAATTGGTAAAAGATGTGGTACCTGAGCAGATCCCAGCACAGGATCTACTTGGCAGCTGCGATCTGATTAGACCTCACCTCATCAAAGATGAGTCTCACGAGTTCACCATTACCAATACCACGGACTATCCAGTTCGCCTGTTCCGTATTGATAATCTGACTGGCAAACCAAAATATGCAAGCGCCGCCACGGGCTTTGACTTTGGCTATGGCACACTCAACCAAGGCGAAAGTTATACATCGGATATTTGGTATGGTGACCGTCGCTTTGTGGTAACCGATGCGCGTCTTAATTGTTTAAGTGTCGGCGTACTCAATAATCCAACAGCTGACTTTACCATTGATGAAACCACTATCGCTAACGCGGCAGAGCCAGAAGTCATTCCAGCAGCGAATACCATTGGTAGTTGTGATCTTCAAGCTAAGCACTTAGTGGGCCCATTTGAAGCTGACTTCTCATTTACTAACACCACTAATACACCTGTACGTATTCACCGTGTAGACAATGAAACCGGAGAGCTCAGTGAAAGCTTTGGCTTTACCACTATCGCAAACGGTGAGACTTACGACAGTGAAACGACCTGGAAGTGGTTTGGTAACCGCCGCGCAGCCATTACTGATGAAAACAATCAGTGTTTAGGCGTAGCTGTGATGGACCAAGAGGAAGAGTTCAATGAGTACCTAATTACTGACGAATTGCTCGATGGTAATGTTACCGTACCTGTTGATACGGACGGCGACGGCGTGATTGATAGCCAAGACGCATTCCCAAATGATCCATCTGAAACTACTGATAGCGATGGTGACGGTGTGGGTAACAACGGCGATGCCTTCCCGAATGATGCGACTGAATCTGTCGACTCTGATGGAGACGGTGTGGGTAACAACGGTGATGCCTTCCCGAATGATGCGACTGAATCTGTCGACTCTGATGGAGACGGTGTGGGTAACAACGGCGATGCCTTCCCTAACGATGCGACTGAATCTGTCGACTCTGATGGAGACGGTGTGGGTAACAACGGCGATGCCTTCCCTAACGATGCGACTGA